>NZ_JAWOTD010000001.1:440988-449864 GCF_033338715.1 Vibrio sp. Vb1337
ATGCCAGTTACTGTCACACTGAAATCTTCAGGGCCTTCATAAACGGTGTCATCAATGGAAGCGATACGCACATCAAATTCGGTTTGCCCGGCAGGCACCGTCACCACACCATCATTTGGCACTGCAACCCAGCCACTTCCCGTGCTGTATTCTAAGGTGCCCAAATCTCCAACTTCGGTATCGCCAAGATTAAGACCCAGTTCCACCTGCGTTTCCGCTTCAGACGCGTTCGATAAAGTGACTTTGAAGTTCGCAGTCTCACCCTCATTAATGGTGCCAGCATCGGTAATAGTCACACTTGGGCGGTCATCATCGGGATCAGGTCCTGGACCACTGCCGTCATCCACTATCGTTGCCGTACCTGTATCGCTGCCTTGCACCGCGCCAATGCCAGTTACTGTCACACTGAAATCTTCAGGGCCTTCATAAACGGCATCATCAATAGAAGCAATGCGCACATCAAACTCGGTTTGCCCGGCTGGCACGGTCACCACGCCATCATTTGGCACTGCAACCCAGCCACTTCCCGCGTTGTATTCTAAGGTACCTAAGTCACCGGCTTCAGTGTCACCCAAGTTGAGGCCTAGCTCTACTTGAACAGTGGACTCGGAGGCATTCGATAGCGTCACTTTGAAGTTCGCCGTATCACCTTCATTAATAATGCCAGCATCGGTAATAGTCACACTTGGGCGGTCATCATCGGGATCAGGTCCTGGACCACTACCGTCATCCACTATCGTTACCGTACCCGTATCACTGCCTTGTACTGCGCCAATGCCAGTCACGGTCACACTGAAGTCTTCAGGGCCTTCATAAACGGTGTCATCAATGGAAGCGATACGCACATCAAATTCGGTTTGCCCGGCTGGCACCGTCACCACACCATCATTTGGCACTGCAACCCAGCCACTTCCCGTGTTGTATTCTAAGAGACCTAAGTCACCGGCTTCGGTGTCACCTAAGTTGAGAGTCAGTTCAACCTCAACATCTATAGCTGATGGATTAGATAACGACACTTTAAAGCTAGCCGTTTCACCCTCATTAACTATCCCTGCATCGCTCATCGTTACCGTTGGGCGATCATCATCAGGACTTAAACCTGGCCCACTACCATCATCAACAATGGTTGCCACCCCGGTTGCAGGTGTATTTTGTTCTTCTGTTGTGCCAGAAAGCGTAAACGTTTCTGGGCCTTCGAATATAGAGTCATCTATAGAGTCGAGAGAAACCGTAAACCCGCTTTCACCTAATGGGACCGAGACTGTAAAAGTACCGTTATCATCAACCAAGATTTCTTCCGTTGTACCATCAGAAAATGTTATGAGAACACGCTCATTAACGTAGTCACTTCCGCTCTCGTCAGTTGAACCGCCAGTTGCGGTGCCATCAAGTAGCGACAAAGTGACATCAGTATTGTCCTCTGTTGCTTGGTTTAAAGTAATATCGAATACAACCTGATCACCTTCGTTGATAGTCGGACTGGATATTTCCTGAACAATTATCGTTGCAGGAATGGGGGTTGCTGTTGGTTCTGGTGGTTGTATTTGGAGAATATCGAGTAGCGTCTCTACCTGAGTACTTGAAAATCCTGTTCCGTCAGTTCCCACTGTCTCAAAATTGGTACTAGCGAGTAATTCAGCACCTGTGCGATCTATAGCTCCCGTATTCTGTGGGCTAGACCCGTTTCCTTCACCTGCAGCAGGTTCAAACTCTTCACCCAGCTCAGTCGGGTCTTCCCCACTCGCAATTGCTTCAATTAACGCAGTGATATCATCAGTTACATTTATTGAACTTCCTTGTGGTGTCACCTGCTCGATAACAAGTTCAGAAGTATCTGATACTTCATCGATTATTAACTCTCCTGGTTGAGGTAGTTGACCCTGACCTAAAGTCCTAATCTCACCGTCCAACCCGATAACGACAATGTTGCCCGCCAATGAGCTAAAAGTTACACGTTCCATATCTACCTCGCCCCACTTCAAACCAAGTCAAAAGTTTGTCACCCCTACATTTACGTCTATAGTTTAGTCAAAATCATCATATTTTCGTTGTATGTGTAGCTTGTAGGACGCTTGATAACTCTAGGGGCAGAGTTACAAAAAAGCGCAGAGTGACACAGGCCGTGAAACGCTATGATATTAAGAATTCAAGCTTTTCTCCGAGCTAAACTTGCTATGTTGCTAAGCAACATTCGACATATGTGCTAAGGTTTTAAAAGGCGAAATCTTGGATTTTTGAAACAAAAGCTTTGTTTTAACAGTAGGTTGATAAATCCCTTACTCAAGCACTGTTATTTATGATGTTTCGTCTCAGTTATGAGATGAAATAGCAAAAAGCAACACGAATTTTTAGGAGAAATACCGTGAAATGGAACCGACTAAATATTGCTTGCTGCTGTAGTTTAATGGTGTCTATACCCGTTTTCGGTCAAACTTTAGAGCAAGCCGTAGCATTGACGTTAAAAAACAACCCTGACATTAAGAGTGCATTTAATGAATTTACGAGCCGAAAATACGTAAATGAAGCATCTTCGGGTGCTTACTTACCCTCTATTGATCTAGATGCGGGTATTGGGTATGAAGGATTAGACCCTTCTGACGAGGTGGGACGTGGAGATACAGATTACACTCGAAAAGAAGCATCGGTGACACTAACCCAACTTATCTGGGACGGCAGTGCGACTCTTAATGATATAGACCGAACCGCAGCGGATGCTGAATCAGTAAGATTTCAACTTTTGGCCGACGCATCGGATAAAGCACTTGAAGTCACCAAAGTGTATCTAGATGCTGTAAAAGCTTACGAAATACTCAAGCTGTCTGAAAACAACCTGGCTGTTCACAAAGATATCTACGATGACATTAAAAAACGAGTCAACTCGGGTATCGGCTCTACCGCTGACTTAACGCAAGTAGAAGCACGTTTGGCAAAAGCACACGGCAACTTAGCCGCTGCTCAAAATAACCTGTATGACTCTCACACGATGTTCACTCGTTTAGTCGGTCAAACACCGCAAGGGCTAATCTTTCCGAGAGCGGACCAAAACTTTATTCCGTACACAATTGATGAAGCGGTAGGCTTGGCATTTGAACTGCACCCCGTTATTCAAGTCGCACTCGCAGACGTAGACTCGGCTAAGTTTCAATACAAACAGTCTAAAGGTGTTAACTACCCAACCATTTCCATTGAAGCTTCGCAAACATGGCGTGACGACGCTGATGGTTTAAAAGGTCGCAGTGATGAGACACTTGCCATGCTGCGCCTACGCTACAACCTATTCAATGGCGGCAGTGATGCAGCGAACTCAGAAAACTTCGCCTACCAGCTAAATAAAGCAAAAGACTTGCGTGAAGGTGCCTATCGCAATGTTGAAGAAGGGTTAAGACTTTCTTGGAGTGCGCTTGATTTAACATTACAACAAAAAGAGTTTCTATCAGATCATGTAGACTCTGCGTCTGAGACCGTAATTGCTTACGAGAAGCAATATCGCATCGGTAAACGGACACTGCTTGATCTATTGAACACTGAAAACGAGCTCTTTGAGGCGCGTAAAGACTACTTAGATTCTAAATACGCAGAGCAGTACGCCAAATATCGAGTGATGAACGCAACAGGTCAACTGTTGAGTGCATTAAGGGTCGAAATGCCTAAAGAATGGCTAGAAGAAGTGGAGTATTAATTATGAAACACATAACTCTTATTGCACTCTCATTGATGATTTCGGCATGCAGTTCATCCGATAAAGGCGATGAGTATGATTACATCGATACGCCAATTGCCGATCAGTGGGCTGATCATATAGATGATGACTCAGACGGTGTTATTAACGAGCGCGATTTGTGTCCGGGAACTCCTTTAGGAGCCGAGATAGATAACGATGGCTGCGGTTCGTATGTCGACTCCTCACAAGAAATGCAAATTCGAGTCCTATTTGCGAACGATTCCGATGTTATAAACCCTATCTTTACGCAACAAATTCGTGAGTTGTCCGATTTCTTGAAAGAGTACCCAAATACGTCTATCGAGATTCAGGGCTATGCTAGTCGCACTGGTACTGCAGAACACAATCTCGACTTATCCAAGCGCCGGGCTGAGAACGTTAGAAAAGAACTCATGACGAATGGTATTAGTGGGGATAGAGTTACCATTGTGGGCTATGGAGACACAGTGCTTGCAACACAAGGCACTGACCAAGTGAGTCACGCGCTAAACCGTCGAGTAACCGCAACAGTGATTGGTCACAAGGGCGAAGTTAAGAAAGAGTGGACCGTTTTCACTACACTTCCAAAAAGCTAACACAACCATAAACAGAACGTAAAAATAAAAGGTCTAGCAAATTGCTAGACCTTTTTTGATTTTCAATTTTACCTAAATGGTAACGCCACTACATATCTTTGTATTGCGCCTCTAAACTTGCAATCAAGCTTTGAGTCACATCATCAACGCTTGCACCGTCAAAATGGATGTCTAATGTCGAGCTACCTTTTGTAATACTCAGGTTTGCCTCAGAGCTGCCATCTGGTGCCACTTCTACGTGATACTCTCCGACATCACCGGTATGATCACCTGATTGAAGATCATTAAGAAGCTCTCCAATTTCATCTTTAGATAAGTCATCAAAGAGATCAGAGAAGTCTAGAGTGTCTTCATCTTTATTGAAGTCAGTGACAGTGTCGCGTTCATTGGACACATCAATCCATTTAAAGATGTCTTCACCGTCCCCCCCTGTCAAAATATCATTGCCGAAACCACCAATTAAAATATCATTATCTGCACCACCGAACAGCTTGTCGTCACCGCCTTGTCCAAACAAAATATCATCTCCTGAACCACCAGAGATGGTATCTGCCTGGTCGTAATAACGAGACTGTTCAAATTCTGCTTGGTTTTCAGTAATGTAGTGATGAACTTCTTCTTTGGTAACCAACGAAACATCCTTACCTAGTTGAGAAGCTACGTAGTTTTGCAGCGCGGAAACTCCTTGCTCACCATCGACGTCGAAACGCATGGCATCACCAAAAATAATGTCATTTCCATCAAGGCTGTTAATCTCATCTTTGCCTTGCATCAAAGAAACTTCCTTACCAAGGATCACTTCTGCTAGTTGGTTTACATCTATGTTAGCTCTTACTACACCATCAGAGTCGAAGTTTTCTAACGAATCTTCATCTAAGTAGCGACCAAGACCTATCGAACGAACCTCACTAAATTCAGCCAATGCTTGATATGCGTTATTCGCTTGAGATAGAACATTATTTCCATAATCATCATAGACATATGAGTTAAGCATTCTCCCCACCTGTTCACCAGTAGAGAGCGAATACACCGCCCCGCGAAAATCTATGATTGTTTTATTGTTGTATGTGACTGTATCACCAAACCTGTAATCACTTGGCAAGACATCCGCTAGCGTCACTAACTTTTGTTCTGACACGCCAAGTACGACACCCTCCCAACCACTAAACCAACTCGTATTGTTATCCGTAGCTTGGTTTGGTTGACCATCAGATATGAAATAACTTAGGTTTGTTGCGCCACTATCGGCATTAGCAAACCAGTCTAGTGCAGATTGGAACCCGGCTTCATAATTTGTATTACCATCACCGATTTGTAAAATTGCATCCAATGTAGACTCTATTTGCGATGTTGCGTTGTCTGCACTCAAATCTAATTCAAGTACCTGAGAGCTCCCAGTAGCAAATGTGGTCAATAAAACGTTCACTTTGCCCGAATGAGGGCCACTAGCACTTTCGGTAAGAGTATTCAGCACTGTTTTTAGCTCACCTAGCGCTAGACCAACGTCGTAACCCATGCTGCCTGATGTATCGAGCATAAAAGCAATGTTGTAGTCCTGCCCCTCGACAATCTGTAATCCTTGAACATCGCCAACAATCACATCATTGCTATCAGATCCAGCTATCTTGTTATCACCATGCGTACCGGAAACAAAATCATAATCTCGAACTGAAACAGAAGCCGTGTCCGTTCCCATTTGAGTATTGTTATTAACTTCAACACTTCCTGCCGTCGCTGTTACATCAAAATCTAACGAACCATTGTAATCGGCTGGTACAGTAATCGTACCGCTTAGTTGATGACTGGTTTGATTTGGTTCACTTGAAAGGTCAACCGTGTAAGAACCATCGCTGTTTTCAGTAACCGTTTTGCCATTCACCTCTAATGTTAGCCCTGAAGGAATTCCCGTTAATGTGACGCTATCGTTAATGAATGACTCACTGCCATCCACATCGATAAGATCAAGGTTCAGCTCAAAAGAGACTTGCTGCTCTGTAAGTACAACATACTCTCCTGTGTTGTTATTTAGCTTGATAATGGCATCTTGGAAGATAAGTTGTTCAATTTCATAAAGGTGGTCACCCGACTCTTTATGAGTGCTCGAAACAACATCTTTTGTATCAATAAATCGGCTATCTTCGACAATCCAATACGGGACCTCTGAGTGGTCAGACGCAGGGTAATAGTTGAGGTTGTAATCAGACAACTTGCCAGAGTAAACAACTGTGTCCGTCTCCGCTTGATCATCTAATGAACCAATACCGCCATAGATAGAATCATTACCTCCTCCAGTCACAAAGATATCACTGCCTTGAGCATCAACGTTCGCACCTGCTTGTTGATCTCCGACAAAGCTCAGTGGCGATTCAGTGTCACCGCTTAGCATTAAGTCATTACCAACATGTCCGTTATTAAACGTTTGTGTCACCACATGTTCAAAGTCAAGCCCTGGTAAATTACTTGCCTCAAGCAGATCTTTAAGTTCTTCGTCTGTAGACCAGCTTCCGCCTAGTGTCACAGGTACAGACGTTACTGGACCGAAAGTAAGGTCAATCTTAATTGGGTCCGCGACAGGCTCTATGTCGATACTCAACGTACCTGAAGCAGAAGAATTGCCATCACTAACAGTGAAATGAATCTGCTCGTAAGTATCCAAGCCGTTCCCAACACCGTCTTTATCGAAAACATTTGCACCAGATTCATGTTCAGCAGGAACATAACGAACAAGACCATTTTCGATATCAGAAGCGAGTACACTGCCAGAAACCGCTTCCCAACCATCAGAACCTTTCACTTGCAGTGAGCCATTTAGAGCAGAAGTGTCAAACTCAACACTTATACTACTATCAACGATGCCTAAATGTTCTAGTGTTATAACAATAGCTTCGTCTTCTAATCCGGAAATTTCGTTGCTTTGAACTGCTGGCGGAACATCATTATCATCAATATAGCCAACGCCAGATACATCTCCGACTTTAATCACAAGACTCTCTGTTGATTCAACCAACTGATCATCAATACTTGGAATGGTAATCTCAAAGCCATTCACTCCGGCTGGAACAATAAGGTATCCACCCAAATACTTCACGCCATTAGTAAAAGTTGCGTTCGACAAATCAATGTCTTGAGAGCTCACACTAGAACCCTCTGCAGAGAAATCCACTTGATACTTAACGGTCTGATCTGTCGCGTTATTTAGAGAAACAGAAAACGTGACATCGTCACCCTCAACAACAGTAACACCTGCAATGCTCTCCACCACAGGTCCATTTTCCGCAACATTACCATCTAGTATTTCGTTAACGATATTGACCGTAGACGGATCACTAACTCCACTTTCAGAATCGACTGCCACATATCCAAAGCTATCTCCGGCAGGAATACCTTCTACATAACGTAACTCCCAGTTCCCTTCATTTTTCGTAGAAAAATCTAACTGAGTAATGACCGAACCTTCAGGAAGAGCTAGTTCTTGCCCAAAACCAACGCTTGTTTCTTGGAATAGCATGAAGTTGCCTTCAGGCTTCAAGAACTCGAACGTTTGAGTCTGTTCGATATTATTTGAATCTAAATACGTAACCGTAATAAGCGCAGCGTTGTCATCACCGTAATCAAACAATCCACCTAATCCATCTAAGCCAAGGTTTACGCTGCCCACAGGGTTATTAGACAAATCGATCGTAATTGTCTCGCCTTTCTCAATACCCTGCCCATCATTGTCAGCAATACCGTTTCCGATATGTGACACTTGGCGGTTGTATTGAGCAAGTTCACCACTATCAGAAGATATAGTGATGGAGGAACCATTAACTAAATGCTCAGTACGGGAGTGTGATGGACCTCCGTCCTCACTTAGCCCCCAATTATTGAAATCTGTTGTAGACTCGGAACTATTTGGTGTATCTGGGCGATCCTTGATACCTAATAAGAAACCCACATTATCAGCTTCATAGTAAAGGCTATCTTTTTCATAAAGAGTGTCACTGACTTCTTTTATTTCATGCAGTTCACCGTTGTTATCTCTGAAGAACAATGTTCCTGAGGTCGGTAGTTCAGTAATCTGCACATGCAAGTCGTTGCCATTTAAGTCATCTTCAATATCCGCTATATGATCCTGAGAGTCGCCATCACCTAAAGGTTTCGTATCAGTATCAAATACAACTTGCGTCACAGGCTTGTCAGTCACATGCGTAAAGTCCTCACTGTCAGGCTTGTCATTGACTGGCGTCACATCGACGTTCACCGTGGTGGACTCCGATACCCCACCCGAGGTAACGATGTAGGTGAAGCTGTCTGCCCCGTGGTAGTTGTCGTTTGGCGTGTAAGTGACGCTGCCATCCGGGTTGACCGAGACCGTGCCGTTAGCTGGACCGTTGTTGGTATCCAGCGACACCACTTTGTCGTCGCCTTCGAACGTGTCGTTACCTAAGACCTTAATGATGGTCGGCGTGTCTTCCACGACCGTTGCTTTATCTGCCACGATGTCCGCCACAGGCGCAACTATGAAGTTCACCGTTTGGCTAACGCTTTCGCCGCTTGGATCGGTGGCCGTAAACGTCAACGCTTCTGAGCCGTTCCAG
>NZ_JAWOTD010000002.1:0-144566 GCF_033338715.1 Vibrio sp. Vb1337
AGGCCAGCTACTGGTGTTGCAGACGCGTCAAGCTGATAGCTCACCACTCGGTCAGAGCCTTGTGTGGTGGTGAAGTTACCATCAATAGAAATCGGGTCAGTCTGGTCCGAACCAATCGTGCCTAAATCATCTTCATCAACAGTAATCGCATCAACATCGGTAATAGTTGGCTTATCATCCACGATGGTAACAGGCAATACGATTTGACTTGTGTCACCATCAAAGTCTGTAGCAATAACGCTAAAATCAAGGGTTAAGCTGTCGCTATTTGCCGCATGGTCAATTGGACCTTGCAGCTCAAAACTGTACGAGCCGTCGGTATTCAAAATTAATGTGAAAACTGCACTGCCATTTGCCGTTGCGCTGTAGGTGTAACTGCCATCTGCATTTTGCGTTTCGGCAATGGAAACGGTTTGACCTTGAGATTGCAGGCCATTTAAAGAATCAGCGTTTACATCCAACTGATACTGTACGACGCCATCAGAACCTTGAGTCGTCGTGAACTGACCTTCAACCAATGTTGGCTGTGATTGGTCTGAGCCTACCGAACTTAAGTCATCTTCATCGACGTTAAGAGCGACAACGTCATTAATAGTTGGCACATCATCAGTAATGGTAACCGGTAGAACAAGTGAGCTGGTGTCACCGTCAAAGTCCGTTGCGACAATAGTGAAGTCTAGAGTTAAGCTATCGCTACCCACAGCATGATCGATTGGACCTTCAAGGGTAAACGAATAAGTACCGTCAGGGTTAACTTGTAAGGTGAAAATAGCGTCCCCTTCTGCCGTTGCAGAATAGGTAAAGCTGCCATCTAAATTGGTTGTTTCCGTCAGAGAGATAGATCGCCCCTGCGATTCCAACCCATTGAGTGGATCAGTGCCGCTCTCTAATTGATAACTTACAACACGGTCTGAGCCCTGAGTCGTCGTGAAGCTACCTTGCGCGAACACAGAGTCGCTTTGATCGGAGCCAATGCTTGATAAATCGTCTTCATCGACGGCTAGCGCATCAACGCCATCAATCGAAGGAACGTCATCTTGAACTTGAATGACAATTTGCGCAGCTTCTGGTGTGTTCGAACCTTCGGTAATAGAGGAGCGGTCACCATCCGCATCTACCGCGTAAACTGGCAGTGAGAAAGTGAGCGAGTCATCGTTAGCACCCGTATGGTCAAGTTGTTCATACAAGTTGAATTGGTATTCGCCCAATGCAGGTGCATCAATCGCCACATCAAATACGGTAATACGCACACCATCCAGCTCAATGAAGCCTTCGTAAGTACGTACGCCGTTACTCTCGGACGCTAGTTCTAGTTGAACAACCTGCCCTTGAGATTGGAGTTCTCCACCAACATTGAACTCTGTAGGTTCCAACTCATAGTGATCAATGATGTCACTACCGACCGCTGTCGTGATCGCCCCAGTACCACTTGTTACTACCGCGCCTTCCTGTGAACCTTGGTCAACACCCGCCTCGTCTAAAGACAATCCCGTCACGTTCTCAATCACTGGATTATCGCCATCAAGGATGGTCATCGTAAAGGTGTTGCTTGCTGTATCTTGGTCAAAGTCGACGATTGTGGTTGGCAAAGAGAGCTCAATCGTATCTTCACCGTTTGTTTGTTCTAACGGCTTAAATTGCTCAAATTGGTAGGTACCATCAGTATTCAGACTGATGGTTAAGACGGTTTCATTCGAGCCAGCAATGGACAAGGTGATAGTACTGCCGTCTTCAGAGAGTACCGCTTCTGTCGCCTGATTATCACTCAATAGGCCATCGAACTGACTAAGTCCTTCTTGATTAAACGTGACCGTTGCCAATTGATCACTACCAATATCAACAAAGGTGCCAGTGATTGGTGTAGAAGAAGATTCAACGTTTTCAAAAGTAACGTTTTGCGGCGCAGGATCATCGCCATCAATAACGGTTGTCGTAAAATCAATAGGCGCTTGAATGCTGTTCCCACCAATATCTGCGCCAGTAATATCAAAAGCGATATTGATTTGATCACCGACGATAGATACTTGGCCATCAGCGATGGACGCCACATGGTCAATACCCTGGCTAATCGTGGTAACGACCTCTAACTCTAAATCACGGCCTAAAGATGTCGCTTCGATCTCGATACGAAGCACTTCGTTACCACCTTGAGTGCCGATAATGGCATTTTGCGCTTCGTCGTAAACGAACGCTACTGGCTGACCACCAGAGGTAATGTCACTATTTAACTCGGTTAACAAAGACTCTAATGAGGACGTTTCAGGTACAAATGAAGCAGTATCAAGTGCGAGATCCCCTGCTTCAACCAGCACACTAGAAGAAATGGTTTGCGGGTAGCTAGATAGAGAAATTGAGCCTTCTGTTACGCTAGATTGCAGTGACTGCCCACCATCAGCAAAGATCGTGACATTCAAACCGTCATCTTCGTCGCGATCATCTTCTCCGCTGCGAGTCGCAGACGTTTCAAAAAAAGTAGACGCGAGTACTTCCGGGTTATTATATTCAACCGTCACGTAGCCAGCATTAGCCGAGCCTTCAGCACCTGCGCCAGCAGCTGTTGCTTCTAAGATAGCGGTAGGGTCAGCTCCGTCTAAAATAGCTTGCTGGATAGCGGCAATATCGTTGGCGTCGAAGTCAGCACTTCCAATAGCCGTTGGGTCAAAAGTCACCAAGCCATTAACTGGAGATTGTACCAATACTGGTTCTAGTGATTCAGAAGAAGGCAAAGGAAGACAAGCAACACAATTTGCATCGACCAGATAAAGCTCATTATTTATCTGTACGTCGAGAGAAGCATTATTTTCTGTGATAATAATCTCGCCAGGTCTTAACTCATCCCCCGCTTTTATGACCTTAACGTTTCCATCCAGGCCCAAAACCAAAACTTCACCTTTGACAGCATTTACAATCGCGCTCTGCGGTACCGTGTGCGTACTCATCTGACCTCCGCTAATGGCTTACGTTTCCCATTAACCTTTTTAGATAATTTCTTATTAATTTAGTGCGGCATACTGCACACCTTTATGCGATTAAACTAAGTATTGAATCATTAAACAATCGATAAATACCCTACTACCGAGCAACATAAGTAAAACTTACTCGTAGTCACAGAAATGTGACACATGTGCTAACACGTAGATATCGAATAATTATATGAAATTGATACCTTATTCTAATTAAGTGTAGTTGTTTTAAGAAAAGAAGAGAGATGAAATCATTCAGTTAAACGCCAGACTGCCGGTTGCGATCAATAATGGAAGAAAAGCAATGAGAATGTTGTATACACCGGAGCGTGATGACAGCTTAATCAATATCGGTGACGAAAAAAACGTAACGATTAAATATTGAACAACATAAATTGCAGGACAAAATGCAACGATAAAAATGTGGCTTACGATATGAATCCCCGCACACCACGAGTTCGGTTTTGTTCTGATATACAGCAAAAAAAACACGAGCAAGCTAATAATAAAATACATAAACACAGCACTTGAAAATAATTATCATTTTCAATCATATGTAAATATTCCCTTACTTTCAATGGTGTTTGAGCTATTAATGTCATCGTTATTATCAATCAACACAATAAGTAAAATTATCAGTAATTCCAGTCCTAAACGTTTGCGTAATCGCTAACCTTCTCTTAACCTTGATTTGAGGCTTTTATCACGGTTTTTCCATTGATATAGTGCGTCCATACAACAAAAAAAGACCATTCGAGGCATGGAGCTTCCTCATTAATCTCAAGATGAGAAGAATTGGTACCGACAAAATTCGGCAGATTTTAAGAGGGTCAAAAAATGGACATGAATATGGTTGAGATTTTAGGTTATGCAGCTTCAATCATGGTCGCTATTTCGCTAACTATGAAAGATATTGTTAAGCTTCGTATCCTTAACTTTATTGGTTGTGCGCTATTTACTGCTTACGGACTAATGATTGATTCTTGGCCTGTAGTACTAACTAACGGTTTTATAGCTTGCGTTAACATCTACTTCCTAGCAAAAATGCAGCAGGAAAAAAAAAGCCTAGAGCCTGAGAAAGCGCAATAGCATTCAAACAATAAAAGCCCGCAAATCATAAGATTGCGGGCTTTTGCTTTTAACATTCCCTTTCTATCACAGCATCCTTAAACGAGCGCTAACGAACCCAGCTAAGTGCTAATGTTTCTCGACGAGAAAACATGTCCACATGCGATGAAATGATCGCCTTAACCGTATTCAGTTTCTCTTCTGAATCCGCCTCACAGGTTATAGTTAAGCTAGATGCACAAAGGTTAAACTCCGCTTTTCCCGTCGGAAATGTCACCAAACCGCTATTTTCATTCCAAGTAGCAGGAACTTTTCGTCCAAAATGCCGACAAAGCGTCACTAAGTATTTGTCAGCGTGTTCGCTATCTATTCGGGTGCTTTCTTTAATCATGAACTTACTCGTTACTTTGAAACGTCCTATGAAGAACCTTGTTAGAATTGATAAGCTGCAGAGAGCTTGAAGTTGCGACCCGGCTCGTAGTCATCAAGCGTGAAGCCACGTGCAGTACCCGAACGAGACGCATGAGAGCTGTACAACTCGTCAAATACATTATCAATACCAAAGGTCACCGACAGTCCATCAATATCAGACGGCACCCATTGAGCGTATAGATTATGCACATCATAACTTGCTTTCTTTGGCTGACCATCAAAGACGTTGTCTTCCTCTAGAACAAACATTGAGTTCCACCCGAAGATCGTTTCTAAAGCGTCTGACTGGTAATCCAAAGTTAGAGCAATGCTATCACCCATATCAATGCTACGCCCATTGCCCCCAGCAACAGGACCACCAGTATTCTTGTTTTTGGTGTCCGACTTAGAGTAAGAAAGTTTGCTGTTAAACTTGTCGTAACCATAAGAAGCACTTGCCTCAAAGCCTTTAATCTCAACATCACCTAAGTTGTAAATCAGGTAAGTTTGAGTCGCGTTTTGGTACTGATCTGCAATGTAATCATCAATTTCCGTTTGGAATGCCGTAATATTCGCCCCAAAGAAATGCTTATCAAAGGTTTTATCAAAACGAACACCACCCTGCGTGTTCAATCCCGTTTCTGGCTTTAACCCATCCTCTAAAAATGCAACGTCTTGGTAAGCAATAAAGGTTTCCATTAGCTCTGGACCTTTAAATAGAGAACGTGCACTCGCAAACAACGTCCAATCTTGAGTCACCGCCCACTCTGCTGCTAGAGCCCAAGTCACATCATCATAATTACTGGTTCCTGTCTCAGCTTTGCGTTTGTAATCATCAAAGCGCAT
The DNA here is from genome assembly GCF_033338715.1 of Vibrio sp. Vb1337. Lineage (NCBI taxonomy): Bacteria > Pseudomonadati > Pseudomonadota > Gammaproteobacteria > Vibrionales > Vibrionaceae > Vibrio > Vibrio sp. Vb1337. The sequence goes on from NZ_JAWOTD010000002.1 coordinate 5,289, forward strand.
ACCTGCGGTAATAAAGAAGGCATCAGAGAAGAAGAACTGATCTTCTACAAACAGTGCGGTTGAAATCGCCGATTCGTCCATAAACTTACGACTACCGTAGTAACTCGAAGACGTTTTATCCATGTAGTCGAAGCCATAAGTGACTCGATTATCAAACTCACCTAACATAACATCTGACTGGAATTTGCCATTCAAACCAAAGTTTTGGTTTTTGGCGGTGTTCTTTGATAAACGGTTCGAGGGCCAACGAGGGGCCATCACCGTTTCGTCACGTTTAATTTCTGTCTCGGTATTATAAAGAGTGACGTTTCCTTGGTGTTGTTCGCCTCGCAACTCGTAACTCAAGGTAACGGTATCGCGGTCATAATCCGTAGGGATAAGTAACTTGCTCGACAGGCTATTATTTGCACTACCCGACATATCAGGACGCGGACTGTAATCTCCACTGTCTCGGTACATGTCATAAGAGAGCTCAAAACGATGGATGTCATTTAGTTCATACCCCAGCTTAGCCAGAATGTTGTAAACATCACCTGCAGCACCATAGGTTTTATTGCCATCACCATCTTCAAAATCATCACGTGTAACGTAATGGCCATAGACCATCGCATCAATGTTTTCGGACAAAAGTCCGTACAGTGTCAACGAACCTTGTTGGTTGTCGTTGGATGCATAGCCGCCATAAACACGCGCACCAAACTTTTCATCGTAACGAAGTAAGTCACGAGCGTCTTTCGTTTCAAAGTAGACCGAACCGCCTAACCCGTTTTGAGTCACAGAGTTATTACCTACCTGAATGTCCGCAGATTTGAGAATGTCAGGGTTCAACGTCAAGTTACCAATATGATGGAACATACTCGCATGCTGAGAAGCTCCGTCAAGACGAATGTCCAAATCGGTTTCGCTCAAACCACGAATCGTAATACGTTGATTCACAGAGTGTGTTCCACCAACATCTACACCGGGAATATCGCGCAGTAAATCAGACATGTGATCCGCTTGCTTCAGTGACATGTCGTCCGCAAACATCGACTCAGTGTTGCTGGAAACTTTCGTTCCCCATACAACGACCTCTTCAAAATGTGACTCAGTATCTTGAGCTAAAACAGGGGTTGATAGCGCCATTCCCACTGCAAGGCAAAGGCTTGAAAGCTTGATAGGTGAACAAGCAGGGCTTTCCATAACTTAATTCCTAAATATTAATGATAATAATTCTCAGGTATAATAAGCATGAGTTTTATAAATACAAAGGCGATTTGGTTATGCGAAATCGCACAAGTGTTATGAGGAAGTGTCAAATGCAGGAAGTCACAACAAAACGAACTAAAATTGCCAAGATAGCTTTAACCCAAAGACTAGAGGCGACAGAGAAACAATGGATTGTCACGCAAGGCCAACCTTGTCAAACTCAACTGGCCGAAGGTAAGTTCCTATCATATCAGTACAATGATCAAATTTTTGTTCATGGCGGGCGTTGTCTAGAACTTATTGATTCGAATATTGTTTCTACTGCACACGCCTCACTGCTGGTCACTATTCTTTTAGAAGGTAGACTCTCGTTTGGCTACGACGATTTGCAATTTGATTTAGACGCGAGCGACGGCCCTAAGGGTGTAGTGGTGAACTTACTCAAACCTGCAAATTTTCGTCGTTCACTGCTCAAAGATAACCTCATTAATAAGATCAACATATTGGTTAAGCCCCAATGGCTAGAGGCCCGCCTTGAGCAAAATTGTAGCCATCGAGCCTTTTTTAACTCTCATCAGGCGTTTCAACAGTTGGAGCTTAACCAGACGCTATGCGAACTGGCTGAAACGTTAACAAATAGAGAAACACCGCAAGAGTTCCAAGAGAAGCTAGAAGTCGAAAGCTTGATCTATCAAATATTACATCAAGCCACCAAGCAAATTCCTAAGAATTTCAGTGCTAAAAACAGCAGTATTGAACGACACATTGATGGTCGGATTGAGGATATTGTCAGCTATATTGAAACTCACCTTGATCAAGAACTACGCTTGGAAAAGTTGGCGAGCCAATTCTCAATGAGTGTTTCAAACCTGCAGCGCCGATTTAAACAATCACTTAATATGACCATAAACGGCTACATTCGTTTTCGACGTCTTGAGATTGCTAGGCAACATTTGGAACGTGGCCTAGTGACGATAACAGAAGCCGCCTATGAAGCCGGATACCACCACCCTTCTAACTTCACTTATGCCTTCAAAAAGGCATTTGGTGTGCCACCACATGAAGTGATTAAAGAGTAAGGGGACTCTAGGTAACTGACTGTTATTTAGGAGTGTCTTATCCACAACATCGGTATATACTCGCCTTAAACGTTATGGAGGTTAAACATGAATATTGGTGCTGTCGCGAAGCTCACAGGGCTTTCATCTAAGTCGATTCGATTATATGAAGACAAAGGGATCATATCTCCACCAGCGCGTAGCGACTCTGGCTATCGCGAATATTCAGATAATCATATTCAAGAGCTTAACTTGGTATCACGCGCAAAAAGCGCAGGCTTTTCGTTGCAAGAATGCAAAGAGTTCGTACAACTTGCTCATAACCCCAACCGCAAAAGTAGCGAAGTAAAAGCAAGAACCATGGACAAACTGAGAGAGGTTGAAGAAAAAATTGCACACCTCATGGAGATCAAAACGCAACTTGAAGGTTGGGTTTCTTCTTGTCCTGGAGATGCAGAGAGCCGATGCCCAATCATAGACGAGCTCACCAAGTAAGCCCGCCTATCTATTGATCTCGTTAAAAACGAACTAGCTCGCTTAATGATAAGTACACATGCGCTTACCGTTTAACTCTATGATGTTAAATGGCGTTTCGTAGATGTCCTCTAGCGTAGACGCTTGAATAACCTCTTCAACCGCACCACTCGCCACAACCTTGCCTTTCTTAAGCGCCAATATGACATCTGAGTAACACGCCGCGAAATTAATATCATGAATCACGACCACCATGGCTTTATTCATGTCATGGGCTAACTGCTGCACAACTTTCATGATCTGAAGAGAGTGTTTGATATCTAAGTTATTAAGAGGCTCATCAAGAAAGACATAATCTGTATCTTGTGCAATCACCATAGCAATAAATGCAAGCTGTCGCTGACCACCACTTAATTCATCCAAGTATTTGTCTTGAATATCTTGCAAATCTAAGTAGTCGATCGCTTGTTCTATGACCTCATGATCTTCTTTAGTCAGATTTCCTTTAGAGTATGGGAAACGACCAAAAGAGACTAACTCTTTTACGGTAAACCGCATTGTAATCGAGTTAGCTTGGCGAAGTACTGCCAGTTTTTTCGCTAGCTCTTTTGTGTCCCATTCCGCGATTTCCTTGCAATCAATGATAACACTACCGCCATCTCGCTCCGTTAAGCGCGAGGCCATAGATAACAGCGTGCTCTTTCCCGCGCCATTTGGACCGATAATCGATGTTACCTTGCCCTTTTCAAACTGAGTATTGGCCTCGTCTACGACTTTGTTTGAACCGAAAGCCTTCGTTAATTTGTCTATTACTATCATATTTATACAACTTTGTTTTTCAGCAGCAGGTATAAGAAATACGCACCGCCGATAAAGTTAATTACGACACTCAACGTCGTCTCAAAACTGAACACGTTTTCGATTATCCATTGCCCAGCAAGTAATGAACTGATGGATAGAAACGAACATCCGACCAATAGCGTTTTATGTTGGTAACTTCGGAACATTTCTCGGCTTAAGTTGGTCACTAGTAAACCAAAGAACATGATTGGCCCTACCAAAGCCGTAGAAATAGCAATCAAAACCGCCGAGATAATAAACACATTTCTCGTCACTTTAGGTACATCAACACCCAAACTTTTCGCATTGTCTTGGTCGAGCCAAAACACATCTAAAGTGCGATGCATCCTAAACAACAACCAACATGCAAACATCAAAGCCGGAGCACTAAAGTAAACCAAGTTCACTTTGACATTATTGAAACTGGCGTACAGTTTCGACTGAACAATTGCATATGTGTTTGGGTCCATCAGCAAAGAAAAGAATGACGCCGCATTGGAAAATAGCTGACCAAAGATCAAGCCGACCAATAGCAACGTAATCAAGTTCTTGCTGCCTTTTGAAAAGTAAAACCCAAACAGCAGTAGCGAAAACGACACCATTACAATTACTGCAATCGCGAAATTGACGTACAAGTTAAGAACTAAGGTACTCAACCCACCAAAAATCAACACGATCAAAATTTGGGTTAACACATACAGCGCATCAAAACCCATGATACTTGGCGTTAAAATTCGGTTGTGCGTAATGGTTTGAAATACAAGTGAAGACTGAGCAATGGCCACACCCGCTAGCACTATCGCCAATACTTTAGGAACTCTACGAGACAAAAAATATTGGTAGTTGTCAGCCGTTAGCCCAATACCAATAAACAGACACGCGAAAAGAATCGCAATGCCACCTAGCAGCAGGATTTTCGTTGAATCACGCATGTTGCTTACCTCGCAACAACATAGCGATGAATACCACGCCACCCAATATGCTGATCACGATAGAGATTGGCATTTCATGAGGGAAAATAATTAAACGACTCACCAAGTCGCAACACAACACTAAAATGGCCCCATACATGGCCGTAAGCGGAATGTTCTTTTTGAGGTTATCGCCATAAAAGTGACTCACGAGATTCGGTACAATCAGCCCTAAGAATGGCAACTGGCCAACAATCATCACGACACTTGCTGACATGATGGATACCAATAGCACGCCAATCGTCACAACCTGCTGATAATTCAAACCCAAGTTAATCGCGAAATCTTTTCCGATACCTACGGCAGAGATCCTTGCGGCAAAAAGATAGCTGAGGATAACCATTGGTACCGCGATGTACAGCAGTTCAAAATCACCACGCAAGATGTTGGCGAAGTTTGCGACTGTCCAAGCATTCAGACTTTGAAGTGCATCATATTTGTAAGCGATAAACGTAGTCATGGATTGGATGACATTGCCGAAAATAATCCCGACAAGAGGCACAAAAACCACGCTCTTAAATTGAATGCGCTGAATAAAGAAAACAAACGCTAGCGTCCCAAATACCGAGATGCCGAATACGAGCAAAAGGTGATTGTCGTTACCAAAGAAAACCACGCTCAGTACGTAGCCCAGCATGGCACATTCGATCGTACCAGTTGTAGAAGGTGCAGCAAATCGGTTCTGGCTGATTTGCTGCATGACAAGACCCGCAATACTCAAGCCAGCACCAGCAAGCAGTATGGCAAATAAACGTGGTATACGGCTAGTAAAGAAAAGCTCTAATGCTTTCTCATCACCTGAAAAGAGTTGTTGGGGCGTCATGTTTGCCACCCCAACAAATAACGAAACCGTGCTTAAAACCACAAGGGTTAGCAATAACTTCTTCAAAGTTAACCTCTGCTATCTTGGATTACAGTTCAACGGTTTGCTTTATCTCACTGACCATTTTTTCTGTTGCTGTCACACCAGACATCGACAAGTACCACGCGTCCACATCTAAATAAGTGATTTTATGATTTTTATATGCTGCGGTCGCTTTGACTAAGTCGTTATCCATGGATTTACGAATATCGTTATCCGGCGTACCTGTCAGAGAATTACGGTCAACCACGAGAATATTTTTCGGGTTAGCTTCACGAATAAACTCATAAGAAATGACATCTCCGTGAGTGCCCGTTTTCACGTGCTCAACCGTTTCCAAGAAGCCAAAGTCGTTATAAATGACGCCAAATCGCGACTGGGCACCAAACGCGCTGATGTTGTCACCCATGCTTAAAATCGTTAGTGCATCATTTTTGTTCGATTGGTTGTAGTCACGGATTGCTTTGAATTGAGCATCTAGCGCTTCAATTTTCTGCTCTACTTTTTCTTCGATATTGAAGATCTTACCAATATTTCGCCATTGCGCTTGCGTGCCTTCCCAATAGCCTTGGTTCTCTTTCGCCGCAAAAACAACTGTAGGGGCAATTTCACTCAGCTCTTCATATTTCGCAGACGCTCGCGGACCAACCAAAATCAAATCCGGTTTTTGCATGTAGATGGTTTCAAAATCAGGTTCAAACAAACTACCCGCAGAGGTGTAGTTATCTTTGCTGTATTTTGAAAGGTAACTAGGAAGATTAGACGAGTTAGATACTGCAACGGGATCGATACCAAAGTTGTCCAGCGCATCTAGCGGGCCAAAGCCAATCACAACCACACGCTCTGGGGATTGTTCTAGCTCTGTTTGACCCATGTAGTGGTCAATCACAACTTTAGCAGCGAAAGAAGGAGAAACAGTAAATAACGACAGCATAGCCGCACCGACGAATTTTTTCATTTTGTTAAGCCTTAATGAGATCTATTATCATACTCGTTCGCAATATAACGCTACTCTTTAATGCATTCAACAAAATTTAAGGTACTTTACATTAGTTACGTTTACTCAAGACTTAGATATATCAAAGACTTATAAAACCCATCAGTTTCAATACCTGGGCGTATCATTCATGCGCTTCAATAAACGCTTTGAGTGCCAGCTCATCAATAATCTCCAAACCGTTGTCCGTTTTTGTAATCAATCCCTTTTCAATCAAGTCCTTAACTGCACGTCGATAGACTCGGCCTGAGGTGCCAAACCGCTCAGCCTCTTGGTTCACTTTATCAAAACCACCAAGCAACTTATCCGTCTGATTACGGACGAGAAGATCATAGGCAATGTTGTAAGTAATGGGATGCAACAAACGATTAGTGTAGATATCCATGGAGTCTTGATAATCCTCAGCCAATGCTGAAGCGAAGAACACCATCATTTGGGGATGATTTTGCAGTGCTTCGGTTAGTTTTTGGATACAGATAACATCAACCTGCATATGTTCATCTGCTATCACATTCCATTGACAAGGGGTCTGAGTGAAGAACTCCATTTCACCATAAATATGATAGTCGCAGTTAGCTTCCCCTAATTTAAAACGTCGTCCATTTGCGGCCAATATGTTCATCGAGACTCGACCTACTGGCACAACATACAAGTACTGAAGTTGCTCACCTTGGCGGAGAATTGCTTCCCCAGCATCAAAGTAACGCGAATTTATTTGGCATTGATAAATCAAATCGCGAAAGGTGGCACTCTTTTCTTCAAGGTATGTTTTGAAGCGACCAGTCGGATAAGGGCTGATTTTCATTTTCTGCTCTCTCAGAAAAAGTTACGGACAACTATTTAAGGTGGATTGTACCCCGTAACTCCAAATAAAAAAGCGACAGTGACCTGTCGCTTTACATCTATTCTGTTTATGTGACTTACTGAGATAGAGACTGGCTAACGCTGAGCAACCAAGGCTTCTAATGCCGTAATCGCGGCACTCTTCTCACCTTGCATCATTACTTTGGCCTCATCAACGTACTGACCAACCCCTTCTTTCACATCTTGTTGATACAGCACCACGTTGTTTAATATCGAAGCCACATGAAGGCCTCGTAGTCGACCGACCGTAAACAGCGCAGAGGTTTCCATATCTGCACCTAAGATGCCTTTCTTGTTCCAATGTTGGCATATTGCATCCTCGTCATCGGTATAGAAACTGTCGTGAGAACGCACCACACCAAAATGATAATGCACTTTTTGCATCGACAAGTAACGCTCAACTTCCTTTAACAGTGAAAAGCTTGCGTAGGCTGGATAAGACGAATCGACATACGCTTTAGAGCCGCCCTCATCTCTTACCGCGCCTTCGGCAATGATCAACTCGCCAATATGAATGCCTGATTGCATTGCCCCCGCCGATCCAACGCGTACCACATGAGTCACACCGCACTGTTTTAGCTCTTCCACTGCGATGATCATCGATGGCGCACCTATACCTGTACTACACACTGAAACAGGCTTGCCTTTGTAGTTGCCGGTAAACACACGGTACTCGCGGTTTTCCGACACCATTTCTGCATCATCAAATAATGCCGCGATACGATTCGCTCGATCTGGCTCGCCGCATACAATAACGAGGGGAGAGATTTGTGTTTCATCCACTCCGATATGAGGTTGTTTGGCCATTTTTCGTTCCTTACGCAGCAGCGTGCGCTAAGGTTTTATCGCCATTGCGCTTAGCGCTACGAGCCCACTCACGCGTGCCATTGGCAGCGATGAACATAAGAATCGCGTACTGAACAGACATTGCGTAAACACCTTGCGTCGCGTAGATACCCACACTGATAATGTTAATCACAACCCATAGAATCCAGTTTTCGACGTATTTACGTGTCATCAGAATTTGTGCAACAACAGAAAGTACTGTCATGGTTGCATCCCAGAACGGGAACGCGTCAGGCTCAAGCACCGGTTCAGCCAAGCCAGCACCAAAGAGATTCAAGCTATCAACAGCAATGTTTGCTAGCGCAAAGAAAAATGGGTCGATATAGATCGTTAATAATGCGATACATGCAACGCTAATAGAGGCAGTAGTAATAAGTTTCTGTTTATTTAACCAGCGAACTTCCAGCGTTTCACCTTGTGCATTTGGGCGGGTCCACGCATACCAGCCGTAAATGTTCGCACAGAAGAAAAACAATTGAAGAAGCAATAATCCGTATAACTGAATTTGAAAAAAGATAACGGCAAAAAGCGTGACATTCAGCAAACCGAATAAGTAGTTGATGGTTTTTTCTTGGCTGGCAAACCAAATGCAAAGCAGTCCAAAAACGGTACCGAAAGCTTCGATCCAACTCATTGCGTAGCCGTCGCCGATCGGAATGTTAACGAGAGTATTATTAATATCGAGTAAGGCAAAGAGGTCCATAACATGTCCTTTATTATTTTGTTTGGAATACGCTTATATTAGAGCGTGATCCCCAACAAAAAGGAGGACATTTGTCCTCCTCTTGATGCACTCGATCATAATTCAGTTCAATGTTTACTTGAAAGCAATAAATGATGCTATTGAACGATGTTGGAAATAGACGTGCCTATGAATCCAAGCCTAGATAGCGTTTTTTGAATGCAGAAGCTGATGCAAATAAAGCTGACGCCAAAAGTGTAATAATAAAGCCAATTGCGTACTCAAATGCTTCATTAACCAGTAGCTGATAGCAGCTCACAAAAAAAATCAATACAACTGTAATAACATTAACTCGGTGAAACCAAGGGTGTTTTACAGATAACTTAGCGTAACCTTTTGATAACATTTAACTAATCCGCCAGACAACAATTAATAGTTTTATTTATAATCAACGACGATAGTAAGGCTTTATCGTATAAAGAGAAACGACTTTTTTAATTTTTTAGCTCAACATCACACGTCATTCAGTGACGTTTGACTTTAACCTCTTGACGCTTTTTCGTTCCACTAGAGTCGGTTCTAATTGTACGACCTGTGCCTCTGTTGACTTTTCATCCAACTTTCGGACAAGAGTCTCAACGGCAGCCTGCCCCAAACGGTACTTAGGCTGATGAATGGTAGTTAGCGATGGCGACATAAATTTCGCGATATGGATGTCATCGTAACCAATAATGGACAGGTCGTCCGGCACTTTAATATCGAGCTCATTTGCGGCGTTAATCACCCCCATCGCCATCATATCGTTAGAGACGAAAATCGAGCTAGGTAATGCGCCACGCTGAGCCATTTTTTTGAACGCTTGATACCCACCCTCACACTCGAAGTCCGATTCAATGATCCAATTGGCATTAAATTCCAAGCCCGCTTCGTTCATTGCTCGCTTATAACCTTCGTATCGCATTTGCGCTTGGTGTTTAATCAAAGGGCCAGTGATGCACCCAATTTCGGTATGGCCGCAATCAATTAAGTATTTCGCCGCTAAGTAACCGCCACGAAGTGAGTTGTCTTGGATTTTATCGCTTGTAAATAGCATCGGCCCCCAGTCCATTACCACTACTGGGATATCTGGGTAACGCTCAAATACATCGATACGCTCTCCTTCTAGCGACGAACACATCAAGATCAAACCATCGACACGCTTTTGCAATAGCGTATTAATGGATTGACGCATACGTTCGTTATCACCCTCGGTGTTACATAAAATGAGGCTGTAGCCTTTTTGGTAGCAGCTGCGTTCGACGCCTTTTACGACTTCGCCAAAGAATGGGTTGGTTGAGGTTGTCACGAGCATACCAATGGTTTTGGTACGATTGACTTTGAGGCTACGCGCCAACGCAGAGGGCGCGTAGTAGTTAAGCTCTTTTGCGGCATTGTTAACGCGTTCAGAGATCTCTTCGCTCACAAAACGCGTCTTGTTAATAACATGGCTCACTGTTGAAGTGGAAACCCCTGCCAGTTTTGCGATGTCTTTCATCGTCGCCATGTTACTACTCCTATTTTAATGAGGCGTTGTGCGCCTTATTGTTCCGCGAGAAACGCGTCCACCTCTTCGCGGGTTGGAATCGACGTTTGCGCGCCAAAGCGGGTCACAGAAATTGCAGCCGCCGCATGTGCAAACTTAATCGCTGATTCTAAAGGTAAATCTTCTAGGAGACCAGTGACGAATGCCCCATTAAATGTATCGCCCGCAGCGGTAGTATCCGTCGCTTCAACGCGGAAACCCGAGATGATTTCGCCTCGACCGTTTTGGCTTAACCAAACGCCTTTTGCACCGAGTGTGATCATGACAATTTCTATACCTTTACCATGTAGCACATTCGCCGCTTCTTGCGCGCTTTCGTTGTCTGTTACAGTAATACCTGTCAGAACTTCAGCTTCCGTTTCATTTGGTGTAATCACGTCAATGCAAGACAGTAATTCATCTGACAGTTCGCGAGCTGGCGCAGGATTCAAAATGACATTGGTTTTGGCATCTTTCGCTACACGCGCAGCTTTCTCAATGCCGCACATCGGCGTTTCCAATTGCATTAGCAAGTAATCTGCTTGGCGAATGCGCTCTAAATCTGGCTCAATCGCTTCTGCTGTCAGTTTGGCGTTCGCTTCAGCTGAAATGCAAATGCTGTTCTCACCACTGTCCGACACTTGAATCATCGCGATACCTGTCGGGCAATTTGGCTGCATCTTCACACCAGTGATATCGATGCCGTCCATTTTGAAGTTTTCGCGAATGTTAATGCCGAATGAGTCGTCGCCCACACAAGCGATAAAACCGATGTCTGCATTTAATCGCGCCGCCGCGACGGCTTGGTTGGCACCTTTGCCACCTGGGATAACTTGATAGTTGCGACCATGCAGCGTCTCGCCTGGGCGAGGGAAAGAAGGCACTTGAAGAACATGGTCAGCGTTTACACTACCTAACACCACTAACTTATTCATACGGTTATCCTCGGTTCTGAATGAACCCTTTTTAAAAACTGTTTAGGAAAATACATTAGATGACTTTAACTTCTCTTCCTGACGAAGGAGTCTCGATAAAAAACCAAAGGCATCTATACCCCACACTTTGCAGTATTTTGGGTAAGTTTGCCCTCACCTCCTAAACGACAGATATAAACGGAGGAGAGAGCAAAAATTAGGATGATTTATTGGAACTTGAAACTTACTTAGTGACTACTTTTAGTGGTACTGGGATGTACTCTTCTACTTCTTCACCTTTCAAAACTTTGTCAGCCGTTTCAACACCTAAAGCACCGATAAGGTCTGGTTGCTGAGCAATAGTTGCCGCTAGTTTGCCACGGTTAACTGCTGCAATGCCGTCTTCCGTACCATCAAAACCAACGATAACGACATCTTTGCCAGAAGCTTGAACTGCGCGAAGTGCACCTAGCGCCATTTCATCATTCTGTGCAAATACCGCTTGTACATCCGGGTTAGCCGCTAGCAGGTTTTCCATTACGTTTAGACCTTTTGTGCGGTCAAAGTCAGCTGGTTGGCTAGCAAGAAGATCCATATCGCTGCCCTTCACGGCATTCATAAAGCCTTCACCGCGCTCACGCGCTGCCGATGTGCCCGCAATACCTTCAAGTTGAATGACTTTTGCTTTTTCGCCGACTTTTTCCATGATGTAGTGGCCTGCCATTTCACCACCAATTACGTTGTCCGACGCGATGTGACTCACAACTTCACCACGGCTTGCACCACGGTCTAATGTCAACACAGGGATCTTAGAACGGTTCGCCATACGAATTGCATTAGACACTGCATCAGAATCCGTTGGGTTGATAAGAATTGCTTTTACGCCGCGAATACTTAAATCCTCGATGTTCGACAGTTCTTTACTCGGGTCATTTTGCGAGTCCAGTACAATTAAGTCGTACCCCAATTCTTTCGCTTTTGCTTCCGCACCGTCTTTCATCGTTACGAAGAACGGGTTGTTTAGCGTCGAAACCACAATCGCCATGGTATCTTGAGCTTGCGCCGCTACCGATACGGTTGAAGAAAGAAGTGCAGCAGAGATAAGAGTTGCAAGTTTTTTCATCGTTCTAGTCCTTTGTGTAGGGTGAGCCAGTACACGTCCCCTGACTCGGTTTGTATTCACTGTTATATATACAGATTGTTATGAATTACTTGTTTTTGTTGTCTACCAATACCGCAAGCAAGATAACCACTGCTTTTGCAATCATTTGGTAGTAAGAAGAAACATCAAGTAGGTTAAGTGCATTGTTCAAGAAACCGATGATCAGCGCACCAATCAAGGTACCCATGATACGGCCTTTACCACCCATCAAGCTGGTACCGCCAAGAACAACCGCTGCGATAGCGTCTAGCTCGTAGCCCATACCTGCTGTTGGCTGCGCCGAAGAAAGACGAGACGTTACAATAATACCTGCAAGCGCTGCTAACATACCGCAGATGGCGTAGACACCAATCTTCACTCGGTCTACATTGATACCTGATAGGCGAGTCGCAGACTCATTGCCGCCTAGTGCGTAAACATAGCGACCAAAGCGCGTGTGGTTAAGTAAATACCAAGCCGCAGCGAACACAACCACCATTAACCAAACAGGAACTGGAATGCCTAGCGCGTAGCCAGTACCAAACCATGCGAACGCATCCGCGGTGTCAGTAAAGCCTGTCGAGATTGGTCGACCTTCGGTGTACACCATGGTCACACCACGTAGTAACGTCATGGTAACCAGCGTAGCGATAAATGCCTGCACCTTACCCTTCGCAATAATGATACCGCTGATCGCACCTAACGCTGCACCTGCGATTAAAGCAGTTGGAACCGCCACCAGCACCGGAACCTCAAGCGCAATCATGCTTGCCGCAAAGGCACCACACAATGCCAATACCGAACCAACACTTAAGTCGATGCCTGCTGTTAAAATAACTAATGTCATACCCACTGCGATAATGGCATTCACGGAGGTTTGACGAAGAATGTTGAGAATGTTGTCGACCGTAAAAAAGTTCGGGTTCAAAAATGACACAACAACGATCAGAAAGATCAAAGCTATCAGTGATTTTTGCTCAATCAGCCACTCTTTTGTGAACAACTTCTTGTTGCCAGTTTCGGTTGGTTTGCTCATGGTATTCGTACTCATGCTGCTTCCTCATTGATCTCTTTGCCTACGGCACAGGCGAGTAATTTTTCTTGATCGGCGTCTTTCGCATCAAATTCGCCAGTGATACGACCTTCATGCATCACTAAAATACGGTCGCTCATGCCGAGCACTTCAGGCATCTCGGAAGAAACCAAGATGATGCTCATGCCTTCGGCCTTAAACTTGTTGATGAGCTGATAAATCTCTTTTTTTGCTCCGACATCAACACCACGTGTTGGCTCATCCAGAATCAGAACTTTAGGTTTCGTCATTAACCCTTTCGCAATCGCAACTTTTTGCTGGTTACCACCAGATAAGTTGCCGATGATTTGATCTCGCGTTGGGGTTTTAATGTTGAATAACTTAATAAAATCTTCCACAGCAATCACTTCGTCGCTGTGTTGAATCTGGAAGCCTTTGGTCAGCTGGTTTAGCGAACAAAGTGACATGTTCTCCTTAACTGAAAGACCTAAAACCAAACCATCGCCTTTGCGATCTTCAGAGATGTAAGCGATACCATTTGCCAAGCCATCTTGCGGGCTAACCGGGTTAATAGTTTTGTTGTCAAGATTGATAACACCATGCTCACTAGGTAATGCGCCGTAAATGACTTTCATGAGTTCAGTGCGGCCTGCGCCCATCAAGCCAGAAATTCCGAGAATCTCACCGCGCTTGAGAGTAAAGCTCACATCCTGAACGCCAGACCCAGTCAAACCAATGACTTCAAGACAGGTTTCGCCATGTTGGACATCAATACGTGGATATTGCTCTTCTAATTTTCGGCCAACCATCATTTCAATTAGGCCATCTTCATCAGTGTCGGACACCTTGCACTCACCGATAAACTTACCATCACGAAGCACTGTAATATCATCACAGATTTCAAAGATTTCTTTAAGACGATGCGAAATGTATACGATGCCGCATCCTTGCTCGCGGAGCTCATTAATCACTTTAAACAGTGATTCCGTTTCGGTATCGGTCAGTGCGTCCGTTGGCTCATCCATAATGATGACTTTCGACTCAAACGAAAGTGCCTTTGCAATTTCCACCATTTGTTGTTCACCAAGGCTTAAATCGCCAAGCAATGTTTTTGATGAATGCTTTACATTGAGACGTTTTAAAAGCTTGTCAGCTTCGTCATACATTTTGCCCCACTGGATACGCCCTAAGGAGCCGGTGAACTCTCGTCCCAAGTAAATATTTTCGGCAATCGTCAGTTCAGGAATCAGGTTCAGCTCTTGGTGAATAATGCTAATACCAGCTTCCTGTGAATCGCGTGGACCTTTAAAGGCCGCCGGCTGACCTTGATATTGAATGCTCCCCGCATCCATGTGGTAAATGCCTGTCAACACCTTCATTAACGTTGACTTGCCTGCTCCATTTTCACCCATCAGCGCCATAACACGGCCTGGATAAACATTCAGGCTTGCTTTGTCGAGTGCTTTTACGCCCGGAAACGCCTTCTCAATTTCGCTTAGTTGTAGAATGGCTTGAGTCATAATCTGTCCTCAATATCTCTGGCTTAAAAAACCACGCCCGCTTGGAAAATAACGTTCGCATATGGCGAGCATTCGCCGGTTCTTACGATAGCGCGACTTTGGGCCGTGCGTGCTTTAAACGCTTCATGTGACACGTAGCTCACCTCAATAGATTTGCCCGTCTCTTCACTCTCTTTGCTCAGTTCGTTGAGCAACGCTTCATGCAAAACTGGGCTTGCATCAGAGAACTCTTCCGCAATGATGACCCCTTCGATTTGGGACTCAGATAGAATTACGCGAACAGTATCAAGAAAACTTGGTACCCCATGCGTTAGCGCCAAATCGATTCGCTGAACATGCTCTGGGATTGGTAGACCAGCATCACATATAGTGATCTCGTCGGTGTGGCCTAGCGTCGCCACCAAGTAAGAAATATCTGAGTTAATTAGGGTACTTTTTTTCATCTCATCGACCTTTCGGTTACACGTTCATACAACCATGAGCGCCTGTCTTAAAGTGTTTTCGTTATTAACAGAAAACTCATCGAAACGTTTCGATGAAATAATAATTCGTCATCGCAATTTGACCAGTGTGAGATCGATAAGGTGTGAGAATGATCTGTAATTCAATTGTCATTGAATAGGAAAAGTGCACTTGAGTCACACTTTACCATCGAAACGTTTCGATGATGGTATTTCCCTGTCATTACGGTTAGGTTTTATACAGGGAGGAAGGAAAAGAGACGTCCAACTACTGAGAAAACCTCTAGTTAATAAGCTCGAAACCTTTCACGTCATCACAATTCTTAGATAGCTGCCTGATTTTGGAGAACGCTCACCTTACAATCTGGTTACAATTTGCCAAAACACATCATCCGTTCAGTACCTTACCTGGTACGCGACGTTTGTAGGGACACAAACGGAAACTAAGAACCATAATGAAGTTAAGCAATAGAGTCATTTTGCTTGTCGCGCCAGTGATCTTATTAAGCGCGTTAGTATCTAGCTATATTATTTATAGCATTCAAAAAGTGACGCTCATCAAGCGGGAAGACAGCTATATTCAGTTGCAGATGGAAAAGCTGGCCGGGCAGTTTCGACAAGCGAATATTTTTCTTAATAGCTATGCCTATACGCTCAGTAAAAGTGATGTATTACAAGACTATTTGGTTAATCATAACAACCCCTATCGTGAGCGAGTCTTGTTTAATCGATTAGACGAGACCGCTGAAGTATTGAGCCATGGTTACAAAGGCGATGCGAGCATGGCGATCCTCGACGGCAAACAAAACCTTCTCTACTACACAGAAAACAAATATTACGAATCATCGGGCGTGGTCGACCCAAAGGTGTTAGAGTACATATCACGAAGTTTCAATGAGAGAGAGGCTTTCAGTCACACTGGCTTTATTTATAACTCCAGTGGACAAAGCATTCTTCTTCAATATGAGGTCGTCGACAAAAGAACGGGGACTCACCCTTTGAGCTTTGACTCGAAAAATGTGTTTTTTGTGGTAGTTTCCGTATCACTTGAAGCCTTTAACGAGATTAAGCATGAAATCGAGTTTGACACACACAGCGTGATTACTTTCGCCGACAAACCCATTTATCTTGATATTCCTCTCGCTCAAACCATTGAGCTGCTGCCGCACTTTTATGCCGTGCTTTCTCCTGCCGAATATTTAATGTGGAATAAAGTCGATAAAGTGTGGCTAGAACTTGCTTTCTCCTTTGGCGTAGCGGCGTTTTTCACCATCACATTAATCATTTTGGTGTTGTACCGCTATGTGTTGCGCCCTGTTTCTCGCCTTGATAAGCAGCTGAACGAACTTGAATCTAATCAACGTGACAATATTGAAAAGCTAGAAACAAACGATGAAATAGGACGCCTCTCTGCACGCTTTTTTGATATGTATGAGGAACTTAATGTCATCTATAAAAAGACAAAACGCCTAGCTGAAACGGATCACCTGACGCAACTCGCCAATCGCCATCGTTTTCATGAGCTTGCCACTCGTGAACTTATCTCCCCTTCGCAGTTTCTGTGGGTTGTTTACGTCGATCTTGATAACTTTAAATACGTGAATGATAAATACGGGCATGAATTGGGAGATAACTTATTAAAAGTGTTCTCATCACACATCAAGAATGCCTGTCAAAAGTTCTCGCACGATTACAACAGCCCCTGCTTTGCCGCCAGGTTATCTGGTGACGAATTTGCAATTTTGCTGAGCTCAAATCAAGAGGTAAAACGCTTGCCTGATTTGCTTGCATCAGAGCTGCTAAAACCGATTAGTAATCTCAGTTCATCTTGGAGTAATTCATTTCCCGTTACGGCAAGCGTAGGTATTGCACAATATCCTCAAGACGGTACTGACATCGCGAAGTTACTCTCCAGTGCCGATGCGGCTATGTATCAAGCAAAACGGGCAGGGAAAAATCAATACGCCTATTATTCAGCCGCTCTCAATATTGAGTCTCAAAGACGAAGTCAACTTGAACGTGCGCTCCGAAAAAGCAATGTAGAGGAAGAATTCCACCTTGTTTTTCAACCCTATATGAACAATCGAAGCAACGAAATTGAGGGGTTAGAAGTCTTGTTGCGCTGGGAAGCCGAAGGTATCGGCCCTATCCCTCCAAAGGAGTTTATTCCAATTGCAGAGCAAGCCGGATTATTTGATAAAATTGACCGCTGGGTTTTCGCCAATGCAACGGCGGAATACCATCAATTAAGGAATATTTTCGGTAAGGACATTGTTCTTTCGGTCAATTTATCATCAGCGGAGCTAAACTCGATAGAAATGGCAAACTACATCCATGAACAAGCGACACTGCACCAGGTTAAACCAGAATGTATTGAGATAGAAATAACCGAAACCTTTGCCGCAGAACAACAAGGCACGGCCCTACTTGATGAGCTATCAAAACGTGGCTACCGTCTTGCAATTGATGACTTTGGTTCTGGTTACACATCGTTAACTCAGCTCGTTCAGTATCCGGTTCAAAAAATCAAATTTGATCGAGAGTTCCTCGTTACATTGATGAACACCAATAACGGCCATGTGATCAAACCTATTATTGAGCTATGCCATGCCCAAAATAAAACGGTTACAGCAGAAGGTATTGAACACAATATGATGCATGAATGGCTATCGGCATACCGCTGCGACTATATGCAAGGCTATTTATTTGGCAAACCAATGACTAAAGAACAATTGAGCTTGTGGTGGCAATCGGCAAATGACGACAGTCGATTTGATGCGTCCATGGTCAGCTCAATTAGGGTTTCAAGAACATAAGTTAAGGGGAGAAGTACAGCAGTCACAACTGTGGCGGCTGTATTTAGTTGTATATGAGCTTCATTGATAGATGCTCAGCTTTTGTTCCCCCATACCTATATCTATGACTTTAGTCGAGTAAATCACTATTTATTCGTTTTTAAACCAGCACTTCCTTGAAATCCAAACCGGTCAAATTCAGCGCTTTGACGCTATCGTACAAGCCACCTTTTTTGTCCGTGCAAAACGTTCTGAGCCCAGCACCTTTTACTCTGAACAAGTCAGATTCATTAACGGCTTCTCTATTCAAAACGAGTTTCTTAAACGGTCTAGCACGACTTAGCTTACCATGACGAAGATTATACTCGGTAGCAGAGGTATCAATGGCATCAATTTGAGTGACAATGTTTAATGCTCGCCAAGGCTTTCCTTGTAGATTTAATGGTAAAAATTCGACATTCTCGCTCAACACATCGAGCTTATCCGCAATAGAAGCGGATACAGCAAGAGTAAAAGATCCCCATGCTGCAATATCAGGCCTGGGTAATGGCTTTTCACCCTTAACGTCTAACCATTCAATATCAATACTTTTCCAACTGGCTTTAACAGACTCTCCATAGAGTTGGATAGGTTTGCTTGCCGTTACTTGAAGAGACATTTCCAATGGCGACTCTTGCAACATTGCAAAATCATTAACATTGGGAGTGACAATAAACACTTTATTAAATGCTGTCATAACCGTCCTTAAATAAATTTGAGCGCTTTTCTTAATGAGACGAGCGCTTTCACACCAAACCAAACCAAACCAAACCAAACATAATAGATAGAGTTTACTTCCATGTTCAAAAATTTAATGAATTAATATCTGGCGTTCTTATCTTTTAATTTCTAAGTTTTATTATTTATATATTTTAATCCACACGATAGAATTATTTTTTCAATTTTTACTATGTACCCTTCCTTATGTAATCGAATAAATTAGAGAATAAACAATAGCACGCATCACTTCACTTTTGTCGAGCTCATCACTCTCACTTAAACGATACATTCACAAGTTCAATTTTTGTACGACTTAGACTTAGCTTTGTCAATCGTGAATTAAAAACAACCGATTCACCGTTGTTTTACTGCCTTTTCTTACCACCCTGTTGTTTATTCATACATTATAAATGCATTTATACACATAACGATTCGGCGTTACGATTTGTTACGAGTTAAATCACAAACTTTTGAGGTATTGGATAAAGCGTAGAAAAAGAAAACACATTGAAATAAAAAGAGTTTCTAAAGTACGAAAAATAAAACGCCGTTTTTATAAATTAGCAACTTCACAAATATCCTTAAACACAGTTTTATTAATTACATATATCAGATATTATTTACGCCGAAGTTTATAGAAACCATCGTTAAACTTCATATTTTATATAAGTTTCAATTAGTTAGTTTTTAACTCGAAAACTTATCGTCAACCCAATATCAAGCACCTAAGCGTGCAATAAGAAACATTGGGAATAGAATTATATTGATGTGCATGTTGTTTTAACGAATGCATGAAGCAATCGGTAAATTTGTAACACCATAGAGTTTTATTTAGCCAAGATGAAAAAGTTAATTTTATTATTTACATGTGCGCTGTTGTCTGTCTCACCTTTTGCTTTTGCAAAACAATCAGATAACGAACCCAGGGATCATTTACGACCAAAGCAAGCTGAACATGTGTTTAAACAAGCCAAGCTAGATGGCATAGTAGACTTTAAGTTGTTCAGTGACGCTTACATCGCTTATCAGAAGACACCCGATAGAAAGAAGTCGGTACTAACGATCATCGACTATAGTAAACCATCAACTGAAAAGCGTTTTTATGTGGTTGATTTAGATAAAAAGAAGCTAATCTACAATACGTATGTTTCTCACGGCGTGAATAGCGGAAAGAAAACAGCGACACAGTTTTCAAATGTCGTGAACTCGCGAAAAACATCATTGGGCACTTTTTTGACTGATACCACTTACTACGGCTCAAATGGCTATTCACTTCGATTAGATGGGCTAAGCTCTGGATTAAACGACAAAGCTCGCGAGCGTTACATTGTCGTGCACGGCGCCGATTACGCAAACCCTTCCTTCATCAAGAAGAATGGATACCTCGGACGCAGTTGGGGTTGCCCTGCTTTGCCAGAGAAGTTGTCTCGCGAGATCATTGACACCATAAAAGGCGGCAGCGTTATTTACGCAAGCGCATAATATCGATGCGACACATATGGGGAAGAAAAAGAAGATTCTATTTCTTCCCTAGTAATAATCCTGTTAGCTTAATCGTCCTGTGCAACGACTCTCTTTCCATTTTCGCTTACTCGAAAGCGAAAATTATTGTGTTATTAGCTGATATACCTAAGTGCGATCAGAAAACTCTGTTCATCCCCCTTCCATCTCGTTAGTATACGCTGAGTTGATCAGACACTGGCTTTCATCGTTATCATAGTGCCACTAAGATTCCTTAATCATGGTGGGTAACTGTGGCTTTATATGTTTAGGGTTACTTCTTGCGTTATCTACACCGTATATTATTGATGCTTTCTTTGTCCCTGCTCTCAGGGCTCATCACAGCTTCATATGCGCATGAGTGGCACCACACCAAACATTACACTTCCGAGCGCCTACTTAAACTCTCTCAACAAGACGATTTTGAGCTAGCACACACTGATTTTCATGCCTCAGCTTCTCTGAGCTCTTGGGGTTCAGAAAGTTACTACCTACATATAAAGCGCGAGTTGTTCGGGCTTGTCTCCTGTCGCCGAACATCAGCTACTGATGGCGTTTTATCATCAGATTTTACTCCTGATTATTTTTTACTTATTGCTTTCTCTTCTCCACCACTACTGGAGTTGGCAAAACAAGCATCTCGCTTACCTCTAGACAGTTATGGCGGACTCATGAGTCAACGCTCTCTTTATCGCCTCTCAGGAAGAAAGGAAGCGAACTTAATGTACGTCTTTACTCATGGTCGCAACGCCTTCTCTGTTGTTTAACTTTTTATGACATACAGAGAACACGAAAATGTAACGATAAGAGCCAATATGCTCATTGTTACTAGAACCAATTTGAGGTCCATATAATGACAAGAATCGCTACAACCATCGCACTAGCATTACTATTTTCAGCGGGCTCAACCTTTGCAAACACAGAAACTAAGCCAGAAGAAATGAGTAACGACACTCTGTTAGAGTGTGCCAACGTTTCTAACGCACGTATTGCAGTTCCGGAACACAGAGCGATGTTCAGACACTACTTAATGTCTGAGAGAGACTACAGCTTTGACCAGCTATCGTCTGCCGAACTTGAATTTAAAGCAGCAGATAAGAATGAGTCTGAAGTAGAGAACATCTACAAGTCTCAGTGTAAAGAAGTTGGCGAATACCTATATAGCATTGGCTATTAAATTCGAAACTCTAACGACACTCAAAAAGAAAGGCGCAATGTATGCGCCTTTCTTTTTACTGACAAAAACCTGTCGATTAGAGGTCTAATCTGCATACAAGCTTAAAAGTGCAAATCAAAGTAAACTTATTGGGAAAACTCTGACACATCCTTGGGTTTACAGGTCGCTCGACGTGCTTTAACAAACAAGAAACTAAACACTCCAATCACAAGAGTAATTATTGGTGCCGCCATTAATAGCATTGTGATTGCTTTGCTCATATTTTCTGGTAGCAAAGGAAGTAATGAACCAAAACCGCACAATACCAGCGTCCATAAAATCGCACTCAACCACGCAAAGTAATGGAATTTACTAATACGTTTCACTCGCAACCCCATCATTAATGGCAATAGGGAGCGAACAACCGGAATAAACCGCGCACAAAAAAGCGCAATCAATCCATGTTTACTGAGTAATACGTCGACTTGTTCCAAACGCTTTTGAGGAACCGCGCTCACCCAGCCTTGGACCTTAGGTAAGCGATTTAGCCACTTGCCTTGTAAATAAGCCGCCCAACTTCCCAATCCCGCACTAACAGCTATCACCAACATGATCATAATTGGGTCAAGGACGCCAACCGCCGCCAGCGTACCGGATAATACGACGACACTGTCGCATGGGAAAGGTGCAGCAGGAATAAAACCACTTTCCAAAAAGATAATCACTGCAACAACAAAATAAACCAAACCTGCACTGCCTGGCGCCATTAACGCCGTGAAATCTTGATGCCAAAAAGCACTCAAGACCTGAATGATCGAATCAAACATAAACCGCTCCTAAGCATAATTAACCAAAAAGTTGCAAAAACATGGAATGTGTTAGCGAGCATGTATAAAGCGGTATATGAAATTCGATTCTTTTCTCACTCCGATTCTGTATTTAAAGTGAGTAAAAATACTTTCAATACAACAACCTAAAGCCTCATTGCCGATGCGTTTTAGCCGCTTCATCGAGTAAATTGCCGAACGATGCGCCCACCATGCTACATCAAGCATTTCAAACCATTCGGGTTCTACATCGTCGTTCGAGCTCATTTCCTTAGCATGGCTAACCCTCAATCTATTCCGGCTGTTTAAACTCGGATAGTCTTGTTGTACTGGAGAGATAGGATGTTCTGAAAAGTGCTTCGACTTAGCGTCAACAGCAATATTCTGGTTATGAAAGGAAAGAAAATTTGGGTGTGAGTACGGCAGGCTCATGCTCGGAGCCAACAAGCAGAAAAGTAGTCCGAGTAAAGCAATCAGAGTCGTACGCACAAAGGTAACCAGAACCAAAATGATAAGTTCTTTTAACCCTGTGCGTAACTATTGGCAATTAGTATTCTTAATCGTTAAGAATACTAATTATTTTTCACCGTAAGGGTAGCTTTCAAACATCTTCGCGATTTCTTCTTGGATGAGAGATTCTCGTTTCTCAGAGCTCATTGACTCAGACAGTTTACGACTTGAAACGCCTTTCCAAACGACTTGATTAGCCTTTGCATCAACCAGTTCAACCACCAACTTCCCATACTTACGTTCTTTATATCTTTCTGGGCTTGAAGTGATCACACCAAAGCTATTCCAGCCATAGCCAAAGCTCACCGACGATCCTGAAGAAACAAGCTCGGATTCTTCTACGATATCATGATGTACGTAAAGGTCACCGCCACTATTTACCTTAATTAAACCCTTACCCTCAAGCTGTTCAGCAAGCCCTTGCTCAATACGTCGACCATCAATACTGGTAGGAGCTTCCGCCTGAGCACCGAAGTCAAACGTTCTGTAAGCTGAAAAGTCGGCTTGTTTATCTACATCGGTTGTAACGGTAGTACAAGCAGATACCAGCATCACCACCAGCCCTAATATCAAACCTCTCATCATGTTAAATCTCCTTTGGTTAAGCTGACTGTTTCAGCAGAATTACCCTGTGTTATACATACGCATCAACAGTAAAAAGTAATCATTTCAATATCTAGTCTTGACCATGAAACGTGACTGTTCAATAAACGAGATTAACCTTTACACAGAAAATCTTGAATATCATCAACATCTAAACACCTAAGAATTCGGTGTTTACGACCTAATTGGAAGCCCCTAGGCTTAGTAGCGGAATCGCGAGTGCCACAAAAAACCAGAGACAATGAACACTTTAACATCAGTCCGCTACTTTTTTAGGCAACTGACAAACATTTGATGAGAAAAGACTTTTCTTTTTCGTCCAGTGTGGCATATTAACTGAGTCCTATCGATGCGCGGGCATCGTATAATGGCTATTACCTCAGCCTTCCAAGCTGATGATGCGGGTTCGATTCCCGCTGCCCGCTCCAATCTCTTTATCTCAATTTACTCATAAAAATCCGATGGCGGAGCGAACAAACGGCGGCAGCGTTGTTTCCATGATAAGTTTGGTCGAGTTACGTCATAAAACATGTCTTTCCATTCTGCAAACGTCACGCGGATGGGATTAAAGCTGTTTACAGGTTTAGAAACCCCATACCGAACCGTTTCCACCTCTGGTTCAAACGTTCCGAACATTCGATCCCAAATAATTAATACACCCGCATAATTTTTGTCGATGTACTGACGGTTCACACCATGATGAACGCGATGATGAGACGGCGTGTTAAATACCCACTCTAGTGGCCCGAGCGAACGAATTGATTGGGTGTGAACAAAAAACTGTAAGCCCAGATTAAACAACACAACGAAGACAACCCATTTTGGCTCAAAACCAATAATCACCAAGGGCAACCAAAAAATCCACATCCCCGCTAGCGGATACATTAAACTTTGACGAAAGGCGGTACTGAAGTTCATTCTTTCCGAACTGTGATGAACAACGTGCGCGGCCCACATCCAACGAATACGATGGCTAGCCCGATGAAACCAGTAATAGAAAAAATCTTGCAGGACAACAAGTAAAAGAAAAGCTGAGACGCTCATTTCGATATCAAACAAACGCCAATCAAACCACCACAAATACAACTGAGCAATCAGTAAACCCGTGAGTATGTCTGTCGCTTGGTGTAAGCCCGCAAGAACAAAATTACACGCTACTTCAGGGAAGTAATACGTCGCGCTTTCAGGCAAGCGTCCCCTTCTTTGTCCGAACCAATATTCGGCAAGCATGCAGAAAAAGAAAACTGGAGCCAGAATCATCAGAAGTAATTCTGGGCGGTCCATCAATTGCGTCCAATCCATTGTGTTTCTACCATTTTGCATAGTGATCTTCAGTAAGACCCATAACTTCTTCTAACTGATGTTTGATGCCATTTCCATCGATAAGATAGCCAGAGAAATAACCGATGTACTGACGAAAGTTACTTTTGAGAAGCCAAAAATTTTTCTTCTCTGAGCGTCGATTCAAAGGCGTGAACTGTAAGTTAACTCGTTTATCTTCCGACGTAATATGCCACTTTTGCCCTTCATCACTTCGTGAAAACTGAAACTGCACAGGTTGCAAAAAGTGACGCTGACCATTAATCCACAATACATTTTCGCAATAGCCAGTTTCATTAACGCCAGCTGCCAAGTTCAACCCCAGACGCCTGTCATCCTCAAAGCAATTGATACTCGCCCAGCGCCAACTTGTTTCTCGCCGCATGTACCCAGCGGAAAAATCGTAACCAGCAGCCACCTCTGAAAGATCTTGCTCTTTTCCTAATATGAACAAGTTACCGTCTACTGCTAACGCATTGTGCTTCTGAGTATATGTCCAACCCGCATAACCTGTTGGCGTACACAACATTAATGGCAAACTCATATTTTCTGGACGTAAATAGAGATCCGCATTGACTGACTCTGTCACAAAGTGGACGTGCCAAATACCATCCTTAATAGAAAACTGAACTCTTTTGTTAGCAAGATGGGCAAGACTGCACCAACTGGAAGGCTGAGTTTGATAACCTATATTAAAAGGTTTCAACCATTGTTGCTCAATCAACTTATTCTTTTTAATATCAAACAGGTAGCAAAAGCCGGATGCTAAATACCGTATATCAGCAATCGCTACTCCAATGACGTAATCAGGTGTGACCAAATTGACGAACTGAAACTGCTTATAATCGCGGTAACGGCGCCACTTAGACACCGGCTTATCCATCTCATCGAGGTAGGTAAATTTATCTAGCTGTAACGATGTTGGAATTCCATCAAGGTGGCCAAACGCTGGTAGGCCATTCTGCTGAATAAACGAGTTCAGAACCTTAAGCTCATCCATATAGTTGTCTTTTCACAAGTTATCACACACAAAAACTTTAACATGACGTTAACATAAACAATTTGCGTAACTGCACAACAACATCGACTAAAGTGATTTCTGCTTGTTATATGTGAAACTGATCACTCAACCACCCGCTTACTTAGCTCGCCCTACCTATCTCAACCAACACAGCCTGGGTTAGAAGCTGCACATTCTCATCCGCAGGAAAGACCACTACAACCATTGAATCTTGGTCAAAATCACTATTTAATGGAAATACATTCATATAAACTGATTGCTTATTCACATCAAGGAAGAAATCTATGTCATACATACACGATACTATTGTTGCGTTGCAACACAGTAGCCCTGCGCAAAAAGAATTTTACCAAGCGGTAGAAGAAGTATTAACTTCTCTCGCGCCGGTAATAGAAGGCAATAATAAATATAAGGAACAAGCGATTATCCAGAGGATCGTCGAGCCAGAACGTCAAATCATGTTTCGAGTTCCTTGGGTTGATGATGCTGGAAATGTACAAGTAAACAAAGGTTATCGAGTTGAATTCAACTCTGCTTTGGGGCCGTACAAAGGAGGATTGAGATTCCATCACTCAGTCAATGCGAGCATCATAAAATTTCTCGGCTTTGAGCAAATTTTTAAAAACGCACTGACTGGCCTTCCTATCGGTGGCGGCAAAGGCGGTTCAAACTTCGATCCTAAAGGAAAATCCGACGGCGAGATCATGCGATTTTGCCAATCATTTATGAACGAGTTGTACCGTCACATCGGTCCTACCACCGATGTGCCCGCAGGCGATATCGGTGTCGGGGCGCGCGAAATTGGCTATATGTTTGGTCAATACAAACGATTGACGGGCCGCTACGAAGGTGTGCTTACAGGCAAGAGTCTGCTTTGGGGTGGCTCACTCGCCAGAAAAGAAGCGACAGGATATGGCGCCGTCTATTTTGCAGAATGCATGCTCAACGACCGCAACGATTCATTGAAAGGGAAAACTTGCCTCGTTTCTGGTGCTGGCAACGTGGCTATCTACGCCATTGAAAAACTGTACCATATGGGAGCAACGCCAGTCACATGCAGCGACTCTCGAGGTACGATCTATCATGAGCACGGTATTGATCTTAAGCTCCTAAAACAACTAAAAGAAGTGAAAAGAGCAAGCTTAGAAGAATATTTGGAAACTTATCCTGAAGCAGAATACACACCAGAGGGCGACTATCCTAATGAAGGACATGCTGTTTGGCGATATCAGGCTGATGCTGCCTTCCCTTGTGCGACTCAAAATGAATTAACGTCAGACGACGCACTGGCTCTTATCGAAAACGGATGTATTTTGATTAGTGAAGGGGCGAACATGCCAACCACCCGTGATGCTGCCAATATTATCGTGGACTCAGACATAGCTTATGGGCCTGCAAAAGCAGCCAATGCAGGCGGCGTTGCAACCAGTCAACTTGAAATGGCGCAAAACGCCAGCATGCAAAACTGGACGTTTGAACAAGTGGATAGTCAGTTGCAAACCATCATGAAAAATATTTTCATCAATGCAAACGAAACCAGTAAAGAGTTTGGCCAACCTGGAAATTTAGTTTTAGGCGCCAACATTGCAGGCTTTAGAAAAGTCGCTGATGCAATGATTGAGCAAGGTGTCGTCTAGATGAACGAGCCAGCAGGATGACTGTTGGCTTAATATAACTCCGCAATAGGCCGCGCTTTTTGATAAAGAGCTCCACTTAATTCGCAATAAGCGTTGTCACTTCTGTTTTAACGGAGTTGGCGATAAAGCAATTCTCATGGGCCATGTGGTGCAGTTTTTCTAATTGAGATGGTGTCGGTTGTTTTTCACCTGAAAATGTTATCTTAGGGTTTAACGTTACCTTTGATACCCACTCTTTTCCGTTTTCGCCTTTTTCAAGCTCCCCTACCGCTTCATCGAAGTAACTGTCCACAACGTAACGCCGCTTTGCTGCAATAGACAGGAAAACGAGCATATGACAACTAGAAAGTGCCGCGACAAACGCTTCTTCTGGATCAACGTTTTCTTCTACGGATAGTGGTAATGGTACTACGTGGGGAGATGGAGATGCTGGGACTTGCAACCCTCCATCAAATTGCCAAATGTGTGCCCTACTATACTTATTATCACTAAACTCTTCGCCAGCTTTACGATGCCATTTGATTAAAGCGGAATGCTTACTCATTCTAACTCCCTGATTTTCCGACGACGAATCAACACTATCCGTCCTTGCCACAGTAAACCACAACAAAATGAGTTAAGGAAAGCATCGCACTCACAGGGACTATAAAATCTGTTGAGGATCGGCATTGTTCTTCTGGATATCATCCAAAAGTCTATGAGACTGATGGATGTTGACCTGTAACCGATTGATCAGCATCTGCAACTGCTCAATCTCGGGACTTTGGTTGGCTTTAAGTTGAGTTTCCAGGGCCTCCGTTTGGCTCGCCAAAATAGGTAAACTTAGGTTCAGTGCCATCCCTTTCGTTTTGTGCAACGTCAGCTCTAATGAAGCAAAGTCTTCAGCCATAAAGTATTCAATAAGTTCATCAACAGAAGTCTCAAAATCGACAATAATGCTTTTTAGCAACTCGTCGAGCGCTTCTGGCTCATCTCGTAAAGAAGTAAACATGCCTGAACGGGAGAGTTCTTCCTCTGTTAACCTTAAGTTCTCGATTGGCTTACGTTGCAATTGAAGCACATTGCTGTCACTCGTTAGTGGCGGATTCTGTTTCGGTTCGAGTCTGGCGGCAAACTGTTTGAGAGCGTCTGAAAAGCTCTCATGCTGTAGCGGTTTCGTAAGCACATGGTCTGCTCCTGCTTCGATAAAGCTATCGTGAGCTTCACGAAATACGTCTGCCGTGTACGCAAAGAGTAATGTCTTGATACCTAACTCTTGTCGGATAACGCGTGTCGCCTCAACGCCATTCATCTCGGGCATATGGTTGTCCATCAAGATCAGGTCGTACTCGTTCTCTTTCGCCTTTTTAACCGCGATTAATCCATTTTCTGCAACATCCACTTCATGCCCAAGCTTTTCGCAAAACCCTTTTGCCACAATGGCATTCACACGGTTATCATCAGCAAGTAGTATCTTGAAATGGTGTGATTTTGCGCGAGGTTTCGGTGCTTCTTGCTGCTTTTTCGGAGCAGATTCTACCCAAGGAATCGGCAACTCAACGATAAATTGACTTCCAACGCCTTCTATACTCTTCAGAGTAATATGGCCACCCATCAAATCGGTTAGTTTTTTGACGATGGCTAACCCAAGCCCTGTTCCGCCGAACCTTCGAGTCGTTGATGAGTCTGCTTGCTCAAACGAGTTAAAAATATGCTCGTGCTTGTCTGGCGCAATACCAATACCGGTGTCGCTCACGCGCATGACCAACAACTGATTCGATTCATCTAACTCAGTTCTAACCAGCACATGCCCTTCATTGGTAAACTTCACCGCGTTACCGGCGAGATTAAACAAGATCTGTCGTAAACGCGCACAATCTCCAGTAAATTCAGTATATTCAGAAACCTCGTTTTCCAAGATTAACTCGATATTTTTTTCATCAACAAGTGGTTTTATTGCGCTACACACCGGAGAAAGCACTTGATCGAGCTTAAACTTAGCTTGCTCAAATTCCAGTTTGTTTTCTTCAACTTTAGAAAAATCCAAAATATCGTTGAGGATAGTCATCAGATGCTGGCCAGAATCAAGAATAACCCTAATATGCTCTTTCGTCGTCGGCTCTTTGGTCTCTTCTGCAATCATTTGAGAAAGCCCTAGTACACCATTCATCGGCGTCCTTAGTTCGTGACTCATTGCAGCGAGAAAATTTGATTTCGCTTTTGCCGCTCGCTCGGCTTTGTTTCTCGCCTCTTCAATTTCAAGATTCAACTGTTTTAAGTTATGCATTCGGTGATGTGACTGATAAACAAACGCGCTAACTAGAAACATCACCGCGATAAATACAAACAACCACGTAAAACGCGCCTCACTTTGAGCAATATTGAGTAACCGATGCTCTGAGCTTTCGACAAACTCAATATAAGTGTGATCAAGCAGTTCATTCGTCAGCAATTCAATTCTTTTATCACTCGTTTGAAGCCGTTTAAGGAAGTTCGCTTCCTTTTCACTCTCAACTTCAGTTTGTGTTAGAAGCAACTGGTTGAGAAATTCAAAATAACGACTGCCACCCAATGATTGACCGCTATCGATAGAAACATCTTGCTGATACAAATTGAACAACATGAGTAATGCATACCGATTTTCTACCTGAACACCAATTAACATATCAAGCTTCAACGTTGTTTGAAGCACTCGCTCCTTAAACTGTTCAAGCGTATCCCTAACTTTTATACGATTGGGTGTCACGGGAAACCAAACTGATGCCTTTGATGATTCCAACAGTGCCTGTGCTGCGATTTCTATCTCTACTAAAGATGTTGTTAACTCATAGTTTTTCCTATCTTCAACGGCATATCGGTTCACGATAACATCACGCTCTTCAATCAATTCGTGTCCGATATTCATTAGCTCTGCATGAAATTCTTGAGCGTTTTTTGAGTTCATATACGACATATACGCCAGTGTGCAGCACGCCAGTATCCCAATAAAAAAGCACAAATTGATCAGTTTGAATTTATTCATTTTCCAACACCTCTAAAATTATGGGTCTAGGTGCTGTCAACGACTGCAAGAATGCTTCAATGTCCGCGACATTCTCATCGTTCATCGTTATACCGAGCTGGGTTTTAGCCATGATTTGTATCGCGTCGGATAACTTATCGACTTGCCCATTATGAAAATAAGGACTCGTTAGCGCGACATTGCGTAAACTGGCTACTCTAAAATAGAATCGCTCTTCATCTTCTATCGTAACGAGTTGCCTGCCCGAGTCCTCTACTACTGGCTTATCCTTGAAATAGGCGAACCTTTGGATCATCGCTCCGCCGATATTTTTGCCCTGATGACACTGCACACAACCTGAAGTCTGAAATGTTTTCCAACCTCTGATTTGCTGTTCACTCAGTACATGCGTGTAACCCAATAAGTAAGCATCGAATGGTGCGCCAGGCGTCTGCAGCCCTTCAACAAACTCCACAATAGCGGACTTGATATTATGAACGTTAATCGGCAATTCACCGTCACGATTAAATAGCGCTTGATAATGTTCACTCTCTTTTACATATTGCTCTATCGTTTGCCAGTTTGAGTCCATTTCCATTGGATTATGGATTGGACCATCAATCTGAGCCATCAAGGTGTTTTCCGTACCATCCCATAAAAAACGATAATTTAACGCTGCATTAAACACTGTTATAGAATTTCTAATTCCATCACCTTTCACCCCCGTAGAGACTGGTGTATTTTCAGCGCCATTGGTTTGCAGATTGTGGCATGTCGCACAGCTGACATTACCATTTGACGATAATTGAGGATCGCGGAAGAGATGCCAGCCAATTCTCGCTAGCTTAATATCCACATTAGGATCACCCTGTATGGGCTGAACTAGAGAGATATCACCTAACATCTTCGCGTTTCTTGCGGTTGTTGTTTGGCTCAAAATGAGTGTTACAACAGCTAGTGCGATTGCGCTGAATTGCCTCATCAACTACATACCTTAAACTTGTCATTGATATGAATTTAGTTGCATTTTGGCGTTTTTTCCACCGACAGGAAGTTGAAAAAACGAGTTAAGTATTGCTTTGTTTAAGGCTTTGGTTGAAGAGGGAGTAATAAGGCGAATAGGAAGAAACCTATCGCCTTATGAGGAGCTAACGTATTGAAATCTGAGTTTAGTGTAGAAAAGCCAAAAACCGTTGAAACCAAGTCACCTCTCCATACGAGATCAGATCGAAAATAGTAAAGAATACGGCACAGATAACTGCCAACTTAATCAAACGCTGAACAATAAACATAAACGTCACAATTACCAATAATTTGCTTTAGTTTACTATCTCACACAGCGTTTATATATAAAAAAGTAGTCTCCTAATTAGCCTCGGGAACTTATTCATTAGAACCTATACTCAAGCATCTCTAAGTTATTTGGATATACTTGAATTAGGATTTCAAAAAGTCCCTGTGACTACACAATGAGGACTGCATGAAACGACTATGGATATGGTTCTTACCTTTACTCTTGATGGCCAGTCAAGCACTGGCGAATACTGTTTGGATTGTTCCTGTCAAAGGCGCTATAGGGCCTGCTACTAGCGACTATTTATCTCGTGAAATAGAAGAAGCTCAACTAAACGGTGTCAGTTTAGTGATCTTAGAGATGGACACACCAGGCGGCTTAGATAGCGCAATGCGAGATATTATTCACGCGATTACCACCTCCTCCACTCCAATTGCGACTTGGGTTGGCCCGTCAGGATCTAGAGCGGCTAGCGCAGGGACATACATTTTACTCGCCAGCCACGTTGCCGCAATGGCCGAAGCCACCAACCTTGGCGCGGCAACGCCCGTCGCGTTAGGTGGTGCCCCTCAGCCCCCTTCATCGGATGATGGCAAAGATCAAAACGCGGAAGAAACGTCAGAAGGAACCAACGAAGGTTCAGAGAAAGTTCCCGCGAAAACCGCAATGGAGAAAAAGGTGATTAATGATGCTAGAGCCTATATTAAAGGCTTAGCAAAGCTTCATGGCCGAAATGCAGAGTGGGCAGAGAAAGCAGTGAGCGAAGCAGCGAGTTTGGACGCCACAGAGGCATTGGAATTAAACGTTATTGATTATATAGCCAACTCACCAGAGGATTTAGTCAAAGCCATTGATGGACAAACTGTTAAAGTTAACAATCGTGATGTGACATTGTCACTGGAAAATCCCGTATGGATTGAAAGAACACCCGATTGGCGAGCAGAAATGCTAGCCGTTATAACCAATCCAAACGTTGCCTACATTCTAATGCTCATCGGCATCTACGGTTTACTTCTTGAATTTTACAACCCAGGAATTGGCTTACCCGGTGTGCTAGGTGGGATTTGTCTGCTTCTTGCCATGTACGCACTACAAATGATGCCCGTCAACTACGCAGGTCTTGGTCTGCTGTTACTCGGTATTGCACTAATGATAGCGGAAGCATTCAGCCCGAGCTTTGGTATTTTGGGCTTAGGCGGCGTTGTCGCCTTTGTACTCGGTTCGATATTTCTCATGGACAGTGAGTTACCAGGATTCCAGATCGCCCTTCCTTTGATTTTTGGTATTGCCATATTTTCCGTGGCTCTAATCGTGCTGACTGTCGGCCTGCTGCTCAAAATTCGTCGCCGGCGTGTAACGACGGGTTTAGAGACATACCCTGGGAAGGTCGCCGTGGTAAGCGATGACTTTATCCGTGGCGAAGGACGCGTTCAACTCAACGGTGCGTTATGGCGAGCTAAAGCCAAAGACCATCAACAATTCAAACAAGGTGATCACGTCACCATTGTTAATGTTAAAGGGCTGACCTTAACTGTGATGCCTGATGACCGCCAAAATAAATAGGAGGCGCTTTATGATGCTCTATACCGTTGCGGTGATCGTGGTGCTGCTGTTCGCACTAGCGACCCAAATGTTCAAGGTTTTGAGAGAATACGAACGTGGGGTTGTGTTCTTTCTTGGTCGATTTCAAGAAGTCAAAGGACCTGGTTTGATCATCCTTATCCCATTTATTCAGCAAATGGTGAGGGTTGATTTACGTACTGTCGTTTTGGATGTGCCGACACAAGATTTAATTACAAAAGATAACGTTTCTGTGCGCGTCAACGCGGTCGTTTATTTTCGCGTAGTCGATCCTCAAATGGCGATTAACAATATTGAAAGCTACAACGATGCCACCAGCCAGTTAGCACAAACCACGCTGCGCTCGGTATTGGGTCAGCATGAACTCGATGAATTGCTATCAGAGCGAGAACGCCTCAATAAGGATTTACAATCCATTCTCGATCAACAGACTGATGACTGGGGAATCAAGATTGCTACGGTTGAAGTCAAACATGTTGATTTAAATGACAGCATGGTCAGAGCCCTAGCCCGTCAGGCAGAAGCAGAACGTAACCGTAGGGCGAAGATCATTCACGCTACTGGTGAGTTAGAGGCTTCAAATAAATTAAAAGAAGCAGCGCAAATGCTCAACGAAGCACCGAATGCACTGCAATTACGTTACATGCAGACACTCACTGAAATCACTACAGACAAAACATCCACTATTATTTTTCCAATGCCGATCAATCTTGTCGAAGCTGTCAGTGATATCGCCGAAGCGGTGAAAAAGAATAAAGAGACACAAGATAAGTAAGGTTCTGACCCTAGGAAGTAACGACCACTCACGTTACTTCCTTATTTGGTACTCGCTTTAAGGAAGTGCCCATCTTCTTTATCACATTCTTGTTTCATTACTTCTAAGCCCGTTTTAAAGCATGTTCGCCAAGCGGTTTCAACATCGGCATCGTACCCGGAATCACACTGTCGAACCGTTTCTAACAAACTCTCAAGCCAAACATCAAAATCCTGCGGCTCTATACCAATTTCGGCACTTGCATGCTTTTTCCCATACTTTTCCACCATTTTGTGCGCTTCGGTCGAGGTATCTGCCATCATAAAAAACACGATAGACCCTCTAAGCATTCTCACTTGTTGGTGCATGTCTATACCGTCAAACTTCTGTCTAAAGTTGGCGCTTTTCGACCATAAATTTTTGTAGAACAAGTCGAAAAACTCCTGATCTGAAGTACAACGTTCATAGCTATCATTAAAAACTTCAATCACGTTCATGTTGCTTTCCCCTACGCCTCAATATGAGTTTAATTTAATATCAAATAAAAGCTTCCAAATAAGGACTTTTAAGTTTCAAATCGATCAACTCACATCGATTTTCAACAAAAAGTAAAAAGTGATTTAAATAAACACCCTCTTATCAATGAAAAAATATCCATTATCATGAACCCATATTCGAGGTACGCATGGTTGTCGATGCTAGTGCATCCTCATCTGTCATCACATAAAGAGGATATAAACGTGTCCCATCAAATCATTACCGATCTAAATAGCCGTTACACTGCAAAAAAATATGATGAAACCAAGCGCGTTTCTCAAGAAGACATGGCGATAATCAAAGAAGCACTGCGTTTGTCGGCGTCTTCTATCAACTCACAACCATGGAAATTCATCGTTATTGAAAGTGATGAAGCGAAGCAACGTTTCCACAATACGTTTGCAAATATGCATCAGTTTAACCAACCACACGCGAAAGCCGCATCACATACGATTCTGTTTGCTTACGATCCTAAATTTACTAAAGAGAAATTTGCGAAGCGTGTGGATGCAGAAGTAACATCTGGCCACTTGCCAGCGGAGATGTACAACAACTTTATGGGTGCTTACGCTTTTGCCGATGCAAATACGGACGAAAATGGCTTCAACGGAAACTGGACAAAAGCACAAGTCTATTTGGCACTAGGCAACCTACTACACACATTGGCACGACTAGGCATTGATTCAACACCGATGGAAGGTGTCGATCCGGCTCTGATTGGAGAAGAGTTTAAAGAAGAGCTCGAGGGCCATATTTGTGAAGTTGCGCTGGCGATTGGCTACCATAAAGATGGGGAAGATTATAATCATGGTCTTCCAAAAGCACGCCTTGCAATGGATGACGTAATTACGACTCTATAGTCGACCATTGTCTTAGCTTAGAGACTTAACTCATTGTTTAAACTAAAAAGAGCCGCATTAATGTGCGGCTCTTTTTTACTTGGTTCTGCGTCAACGTTACGCAACTTGCTCTGACTTAAAATTACCAAGCAATGCATCGTAAAGCTCATTGTCGCTTAACACACCAACCAACTTATTATCTTCAACCATAAGCAGAGGCTGATTGCTACGCTGTTTAAGTTCAATCGCTTCTCGCATACTGATTTCTGGACTAACCTGAACCAGAGAGTTTTCATTAACTTCGTCAAGGTTCGAAGAGTCGCTCTTCCATTGAATCAACGATTTATCTTTATCCGCTAAACTTAACCCCTTGCTCTCTTGTATCACCCAAATATCTTTGTCAGGGCAAATTAGAACACGCGTATCTTCGCGAACCAAATCGTCACGCATTAAGGAACGTCCCTTCAGCACATTTAATGGATTAGTGTGAGCAACAAAGTCCGCCACATAATCGTTTTCTGGAGCAAGAATGATCTGTTCTGGCTTGCCATGTTGAATCAGCTTTCCTGATTCCATAATGGCGATGTTGTTACCGATTTTAAGTGCTTCATCCAAGTCGTGACTCACAAAAAGAATGGTTTTGTTTAGCTTTTCCTGAAGCAGAATCAATTCATCTTGAAGCTGAGCACGAATCAATGGATCAAGTGCTGAAAACGGCTCATCCATTAACAAGATATCTGTGTCCATCGCGAACGCTCGCGCTAGGCCAACACGCTGCTGCATACCACCAGAGAGCTCGTGCGGGAATTTCGTTTCCCACTCAGACAAACCGACCATTTCGAGCTGTTCACGCGCTTTTTTACGGCGCTCAGCTTTACCAATGCCTTGCATCTCTAGGCCAAACGCTACATTGTCTAACACCGTTAACCATGGCATCAATGCAAACTTCTGAAACACCATGGACACGCGGTGCGTACGAAGGTGGCGCAGCTTCTGTTCGTCACAGTTAGAGAGCTCAACCATATCGTCGCCATCTTTGATTTTCAGAGAGCCACGAGAAATATCGTTCAATCCGTTAACCGTTCGCAGCAAACTTGATTTACCCGAGCCCGAAAGCCCCATCAAGACACAGATCTCACCCTGTTTCACGTTCAGCGAAACATTATCAACCCCAACCACTTGGCCAGTTTCATCAATGATTTCTTGTCGAGACTTCCCTTGATCTAGTAGTGCTAGCGCCTGTGCTTGTTGCTGACCAAAAACGACATCAAGATTTTTAATAGTAATAGCGTCCATGATTATGCCTCCTTCTGGTTTGGTGCTTTACACAAGCGATCAAGAATGATGGCAACGAGTACAATCGCTAAACCCGCTTCAAAACCTTGTGAAATGTTTACCGTATTCAGTGCACGTACGACTGGCTTACCAAGCCCATCAGCACCAACAAGCGCCGCAATGACAACCATAGACAAAGACAACATAATACATTGCGTAACGCCAGCCATAATACTTGGCAATGCCGCAGGTAACTCCACCTTAAACAGTAGCTTCATGCGGCTGGCACCAAATGCTTTACCCGCTTCAAGTAGCTCCTCCGGCACTTTAATAATGCCGAGGTACGTCAATCGAATTGGCGCAGCGATAGCGAAAATGATGGTCGAGATTAGACCAGGGACAATACCTAAGCCAAACAGAACCAAGGTTGGAATTAGGTAAACGAATGTCGGTACGGTCTGCATCAAATCGAGTATTGGCCGCAACAAGGTGTATAACCAAGGACGGTGCGCCGCCATAATGCCCAACGGCACGCCAATTAATACGGAAATCGTTGTCGCTGCAAACACAAGGACAAAGGTTTCCAGCATTTCTTGCCAGTAACCAAGGTTGAGAATTGCGAGTAAGGCCAACACGATAAATACGACAAGAGGAATGCTGCGATGTAAGAACCAAGCAATTGCCGCCGTCATAATGATTGGCGCTGCAGGTGGCATCCATTTAAAAATGTCCACCACGAAAAGAATGATCGTTTCAAGTGTAATAGAGATTGCATCGAAAAAACCCGATGCATTGATGGTTAACCAATCGACGCCAGTTTCCATCCATTGGCCCAACGGTAGTTTGTTGTCCGTAATAAAATTCAAAATAAAACCTTTGTGTTAATGAAGCGGGCAAAACTGCCCACTTTCTTTTAAAAAAACGAGCTCAAATACTGCTTATTAAGCGTTTGTTTTTAAGTAGTTTGTAATAGCTGTTAGCGCATCTTGGCCATCCACCGTTTTCACGCCCTCTAGCCACGCTTCAATTTGCTCTTGGTTTGCATTCAACCATGCTTGCGCTGCTTTTGATGGCTTCTGTTTCTGGTTAAGAATCGCTTCCATCAGTTCATTTTCCATTTCTAGGTTAAACTCTAGATTTTTCACTAGCTGACCTACATTTGGACACTCAGCGAGGTAATTTTTACGTACGTTTGTGTAGACGTTCGCGCCGCCGTAGTTAGGACCGAAGAAGTCATCACCACCCGCTAGATATTCCATTTCAACGTTACTATTCATTGGGTGCGGCGCCCAACCTAGGTACACAATCCATTGATTGCGGCGTGCGGCACGTGATACTTGAGACACCATGCCAGCTTCACTGGACTCAACTAGGCTGAAATCTTTTAGGCCGAATGCGTTACTATCAATCATTGACTGAATTAAGCGGTTACCATCGTTTCCAGGTTCAATGCCGTAAATGCGGTCTTTAAATTTGTCGGCATGTTTTACTAGGTCAGCGAAGTTGGTTACGCCTGCGTCATAAACGTATTTTGGAACCGCTAGCGTGTACTTTGCGCCAACGAGGTTCGCGCGTACGGTTTCAACAGTACCTGCATCACGGTATTTCGCGATATCACCTTCCATCGTTGGCATCCAGTTACCTAAGAAAATGTCGATATCGCCATTAGCCATAGAGGAGTAAGTTACAGGCACAGACAGAAGATCGGTCTTCGTTTTGTACCCCAACCCTTTAAGTAACTCTGATGTAACGGCAGTGGTCGCTGTGATGTCAGTCCAACCTACATCTGCGAAACGAACCGTTTCACATTGGTTGGCGTAAGCGCCTGTTGCTAAAGTACTTAGTGCAATTGTTGAGAAGATTTTTGTCATCTTAGACATGTTGAATTCCTTGTAATGATTACTGACTTTTTCATTTTATGAGATCGAATCGAGATCTCTTTTTGGCGGATGCATTCGTTGCATCTCTTGCCAGTCCGGTGCAATCCAAACTGGTACGTTGTTCGACGTTTCTAGGGCGTTATCCAAAATCATGTCCGCGGCGCGTTCTGCCACCATAATCGTTGGCGCATTTAAATTACCGTTCGGAATGGTTGGGAAAATAGAAGAGTCCACCACACGCAAGCCTTGAATACCGCGTACTTGGCATCGCTCATTTAAGACGGCTAATGGGTCATTATCTGCGCCCATTTTGCAGGTACAAGATGGATGGTAAGCACTCTCGACGTTTTGCTTCACCCATTCATCAATCTGTTCATCCGTTGTGATGTTCAGACCGGGTTGGATCTCATCCCCACGAAACTCATCCATGGCTGGCTGATTGAGGATCTCGCGAGTAAGGCGAATACAATCACGCCAATCCTGCTTATCTTGTTCAGTGGAAATGTAGTTAAACTCAATCTTCGGCTTATCATTCGGATTCGCAGAGACAACTTCGACCGACCCGCGACTTTCTGGCTTGTTAGGTCCAACGTGCACTTGGAAACCATGACCATCAAAAGCAGCTTGCCCGTCATAACGCATTGCCGCTGGCAAGAAGTGATATTGAATATTTGGCCACTTTAGTCCTTCACGAGAGCGGATAAACGCACACGATTCAAAGTGGTTAGTAGCACCAAGGCCTTTGCGAGTTAATATCCACTCAGTGCCAATCAAGCCCTTGCTCACCAAACCTAATTTGCTGTTGAGCGTGATAGGTTGCTTACAGTGATATTGGAAGTACACTTCTAAGTGATCTTGCAGGTTTTTACCTACCCCCTCCAACGAGTGTTTCACCTCAATGCCCGCTTTTTCTAATACTGCCTTAGGGCCAATGCCTGAAAGCTGCAACAGCTGAACGGAGCCAACCGAACCCGCACTCGAAATCACTTCATTATTCGCAAAACATTGCTGAATTGAACCTGACTTTTCAAATTCAACGCCTACCGCTTTCTTTCCTTCTGCACCAGTTTCTTCTAATAAAACTCGATGAACCGTCACCCTCTTCATTAGGGTGAAGTTTTTGCGTTTTTTAGCGCGGCTTAAGTATGCATTAGAGGTCGAAGCGCGTACGCCTTTGTCGACGGTCATATGCATTGGGCCAAAGCCCTCTTGTTGATAACCGTTGTAATCTTTTGTTTCTGGGTAACCCGCTTCTTTGCCTGCATCAATAAAAGCTTGGTACAGCGGGTTGAGCTTCATATCGTTGCCGTTACATGTGCCGACTGGACCGTGATCGCCCCGATATTCATCAGCACCACCAATCCAAGACTCTGCTTTACGGAAATAAGGCAAACACGACTGATAGTTCCAGCCTTTCGCGCCTTCCTCTTCCCACTGGTCAAAGTCACAAGCGTGTCCGCGAACGTAAACCATGCCGTTGATAGATGAGCTACCGCCCAGAACTTTTCCGCGAGGACAATGAAGTTGGCGACCATCCAACCCTTGCTCTTCAACCGTCTCAAACTGCCACGCGTATTTTTCAGTGTTCATCGGGTAAGAAAGCGCTGTTGGCATTTGGATAAAAATACTTTTATCCGACCCACCCGCTTCGAGTAATAGGACCGAATTTTGACCACTTTCACTTAAGCGATCCGCTAACACACAGCCGGCCGAACCCGCACCGACGATGATGTAATCGTAGTGTTGTTGCATTTTTATTCTCCTAGGAGTTAATACTCATCACCGTAGATAAGTGAGCGAAATTAGCGTAGGAAAAATGCTTGAGAACAAGGCGGAAATTTTGATAAGTAGTTAACCTACAATCAAAATTGACAACGTAGTTATCGAGCATTTTAACAAGCTAAAGTGGTCAGTTATCTACTATGAGTAGTATCATTTGTAAGGGCTTTCGAAGTCGCTTAGCTGAACCAGAACACTCTTCGTTTGCGTGTAATGTTTAAGGGTTTCGACTCCGTTTTCACGGCCAACACCTGATTGCTTGTAGCCGCCAACTGGCATTTCCGCAGGTGAGTCACCCCATGTGTTCACCCAACAAATACCCGCTTGAATTTGATGGATCACACGGTGCGCACGAGATAGGTTTTGAGTAAATACACCTGCCGCTAAGCCATAATCGGTGCCATTTGCACGCGCAATCACTTCCGACTCATCGCGGAATTTCAGAACTGACATTACCGGGCCAAAGATTTCTTGTTGAACGTGGCTCATGTCATCATCGCAATCGACAAATACGGTTGGAGCAACAAAGTTACCATTGGCTAGGCCATTGTCTGTTGCTTTGTAGCCGCCAGTCAGTAACGTCGCGCCACTCGCTTTCGCGGCTTCAATCGCTCCTAGAACTTTCGATTCATGATCTTTAGAGATTAGCGCGCCAATTTGCGTGTTCTCATCAAGCGGATCGCCGACGACTAACAGCTCGGTTCGGGCTTTAAGCTGTGCGATAAAGTCGTCATAAATACCTTCATGGACAAATACACGTGTACCGTGCGTACAAACCTCACCTTGGGTGTAGAAGTTCGCCACCATGGCCGCAGAAACGGCATCGTTTAACTTCGCATCATCAAAAATAATCAGTGGAGACTTACCACCAAGCTCCATCGTTACTTGTTTTAGTGTCTTAGCGCTGTCACTCATGACGACTTTACCGGTGCCTGACTCACCCGTGAATGACACTTTTGCGATATCAGGATGCGCCGTTAGCATCTGTCCTACTCGGTAATCCCCTTGCACGACATTAAATACGCCATCTGGCATGCCCGCTTCTGAATAAATTTCGGCGAGCTTAAGCGCCGTTAATGGTGTTTCTTCTGATGGCTTGAAGATCATTGCGTTGCCCGCAGCCAGTGCTGGCGCCGATTTCCACATCGCAATTTGAATTGGATAATTCCAAGCGCCAATACCCGCGCAAATGCCCAATGGCTCACGACGTGTATAGAAAAACTGATCGTCGCTGAGTGGCTGCTGTTCACCTTGTAGACTTGGAGCAAGGCCAGCGTAGTACTCAAGAACATCGGCACCTGTTGTGACATCAACCGCGATAGCTTCTTGAATGGGCTTACCAGTATCTGCCACTTCCAATGCAGCCAACTCGTCATTACGCTCACGTAAAATGGCAACGGCTTTGTGTAAAATACGGCTGCGCTCAATCGCAGTCATCGCCGACCATGCAGCAAAACCTTTTTTTGCCGATTCAATCGCTGCTTGAAGATCGTCTTGGTTCGCTTGTTTAATGTTGGCCAATGGCTCACCATTCGCCGGATTGTAAGTGGTGAAGTGTTCATCTGAACACCCGTCGTACATCGCACCATTGATATAGTGTGCTTTCATTTCCATTTTGAAGACCTGTAACTTTTATATTTTTTCAGAATAAAACGTAAGTTGTTTTTCGAGATAATCGTTGATGATGATTCTCGCTCTTTCTGCATCAATGCCTTGCGGGTTGAGCGTTCCGCGCAGCCAAATTCCATCAATAAGTGATGCAATACCATGAGCAACCAATTCAGCCTGCTCTGCATTTAATAATGCTTTGAGTTCTTTTCTTAGGTGGGACAATAGACGTCGTTCGTTGACACGCTGTAAACGCTTGAGCTGCTCGTCATGCATTGAGTACGACCAAAACGCCAGCCAAGTCTTAGCAACTTGGTTTTCTGCCTGATAGCCGACAAAGTTACCGTCAATGATTGCATTAATTCTTTGGTGATGAGCATCACTTGGCAGCTCACGTAACTTCTGTGTGATAGTGGACGAAAGCTGACGCAAGATTTCTCGCATCGTTTCCTCCAGCAATCCGTGCTTACCACCGAAATAGTGGTTGATAATCCCCGTTGATACACCGGCTTCTTTGCTGATTAACGAAATACTCGCCGCGTGTAAACCGACTCTATCAATCACTGACATTGTCGCTTTCACAAGCTGCGGTTTTCTGATTTCAGGCATCCCCACCTTTGGCATTTTGCGTCCCTGTTATTTTTAATTGAACGGTTAGTTAAATATAAAATGCCTGAAAATTAATTCGAACTCAAATTATTTTTAAAGAAAAATGTTAGTAAAAAAGGATGAAAAGTTGAGGGTGTACGAAAAATCGCTCGGTAAGAACTTGTCGGGATAACTAGATTTTAGTTTAAGAACAAACAAACAAGAAAAACAAAATCAAATACTTAACTCTTACTCTATTTTTAAAACGATTATGAACGAGTTGATTTTTGAACAACAAAAATCTGTGCCACAAAAAATTTATATCGACCACTAATCATTTCACCTGTACACGGTTTATTTGTACAAAGAATAGACACACTAGTTTGTTATAGTTTTGTAGACACAAGTGGCATTCGCACTTTGAAGGTGAAGAAGGCAAAGAGAGAGGTTATATTGAACGCCATGAATATGCGATTCGATATCCTTAAGCCATTTTTAAGTAATATCGCCAAGTGACTTTAAGATGTTAGATTCAGCGTTTTATATTCGAAGCAAGGATCTCAAAGTCACTTGGCTATCAAAGTAAATGGGAGGGATAAGTTCAGATTCATCGTGCGATGAGCCTGAACTCTTGATTTCTGTTACGCTAGCGAGCGACCTTTCACGCAGTTGCGTCCGTTCGCTTTCGCTTGATAAAGCAATTTATCGGCCTGATCGCAAAGTGATTTAAAACTCATCTCATTATCTTCAGTGGTAACGACTCCAAAACTACAGGTCACTCTCACTTCTTCTTTCTGTTCCGTAACAAAGCCATGTAGGGATAAAGCGCTACGTAAACGTTCTGCAGTAATAAGGGCGTTTTTATGGTCTGTATTGGGCATAACAACAACAAACTCTTCCCCACCAAAGCGAGCAACAATGTCGTTCTCACGTACAGTTTCCTCCAACACTTTGGCAACGCCCGTTAGTACGGTATCTCCAAACACATGCCCATAGGTATCATTTACCTGCTTGAAATAATCCACATCGATTAACGCTAAAGTTACTGGCCCCGATTGTGGTTTATTTGGCACCATTTTCTGTTTATCGAGTTTGCTATCTACCCATTTATTTAAAGCTAGATAACCGTACTTAACTTGCTCGACTTGCTCAAAAACAAAGTGTTGTATCTTTTCTTGCTTAGATTGAGGTACCGGTTTCTCTTTTCGCTCACGCCTCACTTCTACTGGCTTAGTGAACCAGTCCTCTAAAAAACGGCGATTGAACAACCCTGTCAATGTGTCTGTCTTTGCGAGGCGACGCATTCTCAAACGCGAGCGATTGACGACGAGAAATACTACCGCCATCAAAAATAGAACACCGATGAGCGCAAGTAGCGCTTCACCCAATAAGTAAAAAGTACGACGGTTATTTTCTAGCTCCATACGCTGCAACACATTGTTCCAGTTGAGATCTTCGTTCTCATATTCAAGTCGTTCCAATTCAAATAACGTCTGCTGGCGCTCAAGATTTTCAACTTCTCTTTGATTACTAAATTGGATAAATTTATCGTGATAGTTACCGTAAGTTTCGAATGCTAGTTTAAAGTCATTGCTCCCCGCATAGGCCATAGCGGCGACTTTTAGTAGCTCCATTTGCTGTTGCTTGACGTATCGACTCTCTATAATCTCCGGCAGCATTGGCGCGATCATCGCTAAAAGTATTTCAAATTGCTGCTGCTCTAACATATATTCGGCTTGTAACAACTTAAATGTTGCCAAATACGCGCTAGACGTTTCTCTGTACTGTAAATTCTCCGCCAGCTTCAAGTGGTTAACCATCTTCTTTTCTTGATTCGTCTCGCGATATAAAGCTGCAAGTTCAAGGTTAACTCGAAATCTAAAGCGTCCATCACCGATAATTTGAGCCAGCTTTAACGCTCGCTGATATGACGCTATCGCCTCTTCGTATTGGAACTGTGCTTTATGAAGTTTCGCTATCGTCAAAACGCTCAACAACTCATTGAACGACATACGCCTATCCCTAAAATAGCGATATGCTTGTTCCAAAAGCGCCTCAGATCGGTCGTAACCCTGAATTTTGACAAGTACGTCACCTAGCTCTAGTGCTGCACGTTCGACCAGCCCGTGAACACCTGAAGATTCAGCCACATCCATGGACGACATAAGTGCAGCATAGGATTTTTTAAACTCACCTTGCTCATCGTAATAGCGTCCTTTTAGCAACAGGATTTCTGATTCAAGTTGCTTATCACCATTCTCACGCGATGTTTCCAACAAGCTATCCAACGCAGAAAGCGCGGTATCGATATCG
The DNA here is from genome assembly GCF_033338715.1 of Vibrio sp. Vb1337. NCBI lineage: Bacteria > Pseudomonadati > Pseudomonadota > Gammaproteobacteria > Vibrionales > Vibrionaceae > Vibrio > Vibrio sp. Vb1337. The sequence goes on from NZ_JAWOTD010000002.1 coordinate 50,257, forward strand.
CTCTTTCCAACCATAGTTCGCATCTGAATCAACTTAAACAGGAGATACTCATGGCTCTGTGGACGCACAAGCTCCAATCCTTTTTGAACGACACTCTGACTCTCTTCTACGCGCCCTAGCAGCTCTAAAACCGTGGCCTTGGCAAGCCAGTAACGCACCAACAGCGCTGTTGGTTGGTTTTGTAGTAAAGACTCTTCTTCTAACGCTTCAATCAAAGCTAAAGAACTCTGAGGTAATGCGTAAATTTGATTTTCGATGCCTTCTAACGACTGTAAAAACTTACCTTCCTGTTCCACCTTTTCTGTGGAGGCCTGAACAGAAAAACACAGACACCCCAATAATAGCGGCATCGTCCTAAGCGAATGAAATAGTGACATTATTGCTCTTCCCTAATGGGTAGTTACTTCAGTGTAATTGAGAATTCTGATTATTTATTATTAAGACAACTGAAGGTTATTCAGTCAGCCTCATATTCCCATGTATTTTGCGCTGAATAATAAATCACCATCTTTAGATGCCGAAATAGTTTTCGGTTACAATATGACCAATAAGAGTGTTTTTTACACACCAAGAATGACGATCTCGTTAGTGAGACAAAAGATCGTCTTAGTTGTGAGTTGATACATTTACATGACAAGCAATATAGAACTAACCATTCACATTAGAAATAGAATCAATTTTTATACCGTTCGATGAGATAGCAGTCGACGATGCATCCAATACATTTTTCAGATAGAAGCAATAAAAGAAAGGAGAAAATGGAAGGAAGCGGACAATCAAACTCGCTCCCCTTTTTTATGTTGCAGAAGGGGTTACATTCGCATTCCGCCATCGACTTCGAACACTCTTCCGGTCACGAATTCGTTGGTTAACACGTATTTTATGGTCGATGAAATTTCATCCGCCAAACCTAAACGTCCAACCGGAATCATTCCGATTAAACGTTCCATCGCTTCAGGTTTTATTTGGTCTGTCATGGCAGTTTTGATGACACCCGGAGCAATCGCCACTGAGCGAATTCCGAAACGCCCTAACTCTTTCGCCCACACCGTTGCCATGGTGGCTACCGCCGCTTTAGATGCTGAATAGTTGGTTTGACCAATATTCCCGGCACGCGCAACGCTGGATATGTTGATCAGAACCCCTTTGCTATCGGTGTTCAGCATTACCTTGCTCGCTTCACGGCCACACAGGAAAGTGCCTGTTACATTCACATCTAGAACAGACTGAAATTGTTCCAGCGACATCGTGTTAACCTGACCATCTTTGACTTTAATGAACATACCATCACGCATAATACCTGCGTTATTGATAACGCCATTGAGCTGCTTGAAATCTGCCTCAATTTGCTCAAAAGCAGTGCACACCTGCTGTTCGTCAGTCACGTTCGTCACATAAAAACGAGCGGTAACGCCGAGAGATTCACATTCCGCTTTCGTTTCAGCCAGTTGATCTGAATTGAGGTCGATAAGCGCAAGATGAACGCCATTTTCCGCCAGTGACAGTGCCATTTGTTTACCCAGCCCCTGCCCTGCCCCCGTGATCGCAATGACCTTATTTGCTAACTCCATAAGCGCTCCTTAGGCCTGATTTTGCTTTTGGTAGAACTCAAACAAGCTTGAAAAATCTTTTTGCCCGTTGCCCTGACCGTTGTGAAAATTAAACAGATTACGAGCCAAGCTGCCCATTGGCGTTGATGTTTGACTGGCAACCGCCGCTTCCATCGCAAGACCCAGATCTTTAGCCATTAACTGGCTCATAAAGCCGCCTTGATAACCATTGCTTGCAGGCGTATTTTCCATCACACTTGGACAAGGGTTATAAAGCTCTAGCGCCCAGTTACGTCCTGAACTTTGCAACATGATGTCGGAAAGCACTTTGGGATCGAGTCCGTTTTCCATCCCTAAATTGAGTGCTTCACAGGTGCCGCTCATCAAAATGCCCAACATCATGTTATTGCAGATCTTCGCCACCTGACCAGCTCCAGCATCACCAGCATGGAAGATGTTTTTACCCATGTGGCTAAGCACCGCTTTGGCTTGAACAAAGTTCTCTTGTGAGCCGCCAACAATGAAAGTTAACGTACCTGCTGCTGCGCCCGCAACGCCACCAGATACTGGTGCATCAACAAAACTGATACCAAGTTGCGATGCTTTTTCGCCAACCAAACGAGCAGTCGTAGGATCGATGGTGGATGAATCAATCAGCAAGGTGCCTGATTCGACGCTATCTAAGATGCCATCTTGACCAAGATAAACGCTTTGAACGTGTTGGCTCGCTGGCAGCATAGTGACAACCACCTCCACACCTTGTACTGACTGCTGAACGGAATCGGCACTTGAAGCGCCCAATGCGGTCAACTCCTCAACTGCGCTTAGGTTCAAATCAAATACTTCGACATTCAAGCCCGCTTTGAGTAGATTCTTAGCCATAGGCGCACCCATGTTACCAAGGCCAATAAATGCAATTTTGTCCATATCGTATTTCTTCCTTGTACTAAAGTGCCGCTATAGCTACCGACGATGCGGTCAGTGGGTATTCTGCTGAGTCAATTGGCGAGAAGAAGCGCTCCAAAACTTGTGGCGTTACGTCAGAAACCGTGCGATGTTGCCAAGTCGGTTGATTGGTTTTATCAATAATCAGCGCACGAACCCCTTCTCTAAAATCACCTTCTAAGCCACAACGTAGTGTTAGGTTAAATTCCATATCAAAACACGCTTTCAAAGAGAGTTTTTGATACTGCGTTAACTGCTGATAAGTGATACTGAGCGACAACGGACTGCCATAGTTCAGTGCTTTTTGCGCATTGACGAACCACTTGCTATCAACGTTAGCACAGCTGATTGCATCAACAATTGACGCTAAGTCACCCGAACATAACTGCTCAATCAATTCCGCATAGGGCATCAACATCCCTTCGGTTGGCTCGTCCACGTGTACCGAACGCAGCGTAGTGGCGATTTTTTCGTTGATGTTCGCTTCACCTTTCCAACTTACCGATGCAAGCAGATCCAGCAGCACTTGCTTGTTTTCTGGCTGTGCAATCCATTGGCTTAACCCCAACGCTTTCATATCTGTTGCGTTAATTTGGCAAGCTGTCAAACTCAGGAAAAGTGCCAAATGTTTTGGCAACTGGTTTAGGAAGTACGTCGCGCCTACATCTGGGTAAAGGCCAATTTTAATCTCTGGCATTGCAAAGCGTGTGGTGGTTTCTGCTACGCGATGGCTGGCACCCATAAACAGGCCAACTCCCCCGCCCATCAAATAACCATGTCCCCACGCGATGATCGGTTTTGGATAAGTATGAATAAGATGGTCACAGCGATATTCGAGGTCAAAGAAGGTTTCCATCGCTGAAAACGCAGAATCAAAGTCTTGCTCTTTGTTTTCAAGTGCACGGTAGATCGCTTGAATATCACCACCAGCACAAAACGCTTTTTCACCTTGAGCATGCAAGAATACCGCGATGACGCTGTCGTCCGTTTGCCATTCATTAAGCTGTTTGTACAACTTCTCAATCATCACGTAACTCAACGCGTTGAGAGCTGCTGGGTTATCAAGCTCTAGCACACCAATAACAGAGCCATCAGCGCACTCAAGTTTTGAAACATTTACTGTACCTGTCATTTGGCCTCCGCTAGCTGTTTGTCCATTGTGGCTTGCGCTTTTGCAAAAACGCATTCACACCCTCAGTCTGATCTTGTGTATTGAACAGCTGCAAAAACAGTTCACGCTCCAAAACCAATCCAGCTGCATGAGTTTGGCTGCGTCGACCTTGAATTAGCGTTTTGCACGCAGACACAGATTTCGGTGATTGACCTGCAACACGCTGTGCTAGCTCCATAGCCGCTTCGAGTGCTTGACCTTTCGCCACCACCTCTTCGACTAACCCAATTTTTTCCGCTCGCTCGGCCGTCACACGCTCGCCACACAGGATCATACGCTTCGCCCAACCTTCACCTACCAACGCGGTCAGGTTTTGCGTCCCTCCCGCACACGGCAACAAACCTACCGATGCTTCAGGAAGTGCCATTTGTACTTGTTCTTCTGCGATACGAATGTCACACGCCATCGCCACTTCCAGACCGCCGCCCATCGCGTAACCATTAATCGCTGCGATAGAAACCCCATCGAATGCAGAAAGCGCTTCAAACGCTTCACCAAATGCGAACGCCATGTTTGCTGCTTGTGATTTATCACCCGATGCAAAGTTATTAAGATCTGCTCCAGCAGAAAAGAATTTCTCGCCTTCGCCTGTTAAAACCAACGCATAAATAGAGCGATCATTGCTAAGTTCAATCGCCAACTCTTTTAGCTGATTCAAAGACTCAAGCGTCCAAGTGTTCGCTGGCGGATTGCTAATCGTGAGCTTGGCAATATGCGCTTCGCGCTCTAATTTGATTTGTGCCGTCATAATCTTTCAGTCCTTTTTAATTTCTTGAGGTAAGGCTGTGTCTCGCTGACTAAAGCAGCTCAACGCCTTCCGTTAGTAATCGTCTTGCGACGATCAGACGCATGATTTCGTTGGTACCTTCAAGGATTTGGTGAACACGAACGTCTCGGAAATGGCGCTCTACTGGATATTCTTTGATGTAGCCATAGCCACCGTGAATTTGCAGCGCCTGATCGCAGACTTTAAAGCCCACATCAGTAGCAAAGCGTTTTGCCATGGCACAGTACGCACTTTTTTCTGCGTGCTGGGCATCGAGTTTAGCGGCAGCGAGTCGCACCATTTGACGCGCAGCGACCAGCTCAGTCGCCATATCAGCAAGCTTGAACTGCAACGCTTGAAATTGCGCCAGTGAACGGCCGAACTGTTTGCGTTCGTTCATGTATTGCTTGGCTTCGTTCAGTGCTTGTTGCGCAGTACCGACGGAACAAGTAGCGATATTGATTCGACCACCATCAAGGCCAAGCATGGCGAACTTAAAGCCTTCTCCCTCTTCACCCAACAGATAGTCAGCCGGAATGCGGACATTTTCGAAGGTAATCGTGCGAGTTGGCTGGCAGTTCCAACCCATTTTGGCTTCTTTTTTACCGTAGCTAATGCCTTCGCAATCAGCAGGAACAACGAATGCAGAAACGCCACCCGCTCCTTCACCACACGAACGCGCCATCACGACCAATACATCTGTATCACCGGCACCCGAGATAAACACTTTTGCACCATTGAGGACAAACTCATCGCCATCACGCACTGCGCTAGTCGTTAGAGAAGCGGCGTCAGAGCCGGCATTAGGTTCGGTTAAACAGTAGGAAGCGAGCTTTTCACCCGAAATTAGATCCGCGCTAAATTGCTGCGCCACTTCGGCTTTGGCAAAGCTGGTGATCATCCACGTCGCCATGTTGTGAATGGTCATAAACGCAGTAGTCGCGGTACAACCCATAGCCAACTGCTCGAAAATGATCGCCGCATCCAAACGAGATAACCCCAAGCCACCATGCTCTGGCGGCGTATAGATGCTCAGAAAACCAAGTTCACCTGCTTGACGCAGTACGTCTTTAGGGAAATGATGGTTTTCATCCCACTCGGCCGCATGAGGCGCTAACATTTGGTCTGCAAACTGCTTTGCTACTTCGGCAAACGCGAGTTGATCTTCGTTTAATTCAAAATCCATCTTGAAGTCCTAAGGTCTAATTCGTTGCATTTGTATCCGAGCCAAGCCCACTTAAACGGTGGCGCTTGGCTAGAGGTGTCGCTAATCCAGTAATTAGCTAAGTTGAATGGTCATGTTTGGACCGCTTGGAATGTCATCTTCAAACCAACGCGCGGTGACAGTTTTCGTCTCGGTGTAGAAGCGAACCGCTTGTTTACCGTAAGCATGCAGGTCGCCGTAGAAGCTGCCTTTCCACCCAGTAAATGAGAAAAATGGCAATGGCACTGGAATCGGCACGTTGATGCCTACGTTACCTACTTCGATATTGTGCTGATACTTTCTCGCGGCAGCGCCGTTCGCCGTGAAAATAGACGTACCATTACCAAAGCGGTTTGCATTGATCAGTTCAATCGCTTCATCTAGGTCATCCACTTCCATAGTTAACAGCACAGGCCCGAAAATTTCTTCCTGATAAATCGACATGTCTGTGGTCACGTTGGTAAACAGTGTTGGCCCCACCCAGTTACCGTTCGGAAAGCCAGGCACTTGGCAGTCTGTCCCGTCCAGAACACAATTCGCGCCTGACGCTTTGCCTTCATTAATCAGATTCACCACTCGCTGCTTCGCTTGAGGGCTAATCAGCGGACCATAACCGGCGGTTTCATCATCCCACGCGCCAGGCTGAACCTGAGCTAACGCCTCTTTAAGCTCTGGAATCCATTCTTTGGTTTCGCCGACAAATACGGCAACCGAAATCGCCATACAGCGTTGGCCTGCAGCACCCACTGACGCGCCAACTAGGTTATTGATGACTTGCTGTTTGTTTGCATCCGGCATGATGACCATGTGGTTCTTAGCACCTGCAAATGACTGCACGCGTTTCAGGTTGTCTGTACCTGTTTTGTAGATGTACTCACCAACGGGCACAGAGCCAACAAAAGAGATCGCACGAACAACTGGATCAGTCAGAATGCGGTCGACTTGCTCTTTGGTCCCGTGAACAACTTGCAATACGCCTTTTGGTGCGCCAGCTTGTTCAAACAGCTCCGCCAGTTTCATTGCCGTTAGTGGCACTTGCTCTGACGGCTTCAAAACAAAGGTGTTGCCACAAGCTATCGCCATCGGGAACATCCACAATGGGATCATCGCAGGGAAGTTAAACGGTGTAATGCCAGCACAAACGCCGAGCGGTTGAATGTAAGAGTAACCATCAATATTGGTCGCGACGTTTTCCACCGTTTCGCCCATCATTGAGCTACAAATGTTTGCAGCTTGCTCTACCACTTCAATTCCGCGCCAAATGTCACCCTTTGCATCCGCGAGGGTTTTGCCTGTCTCACTTGAAAGCAGTATCGCCAACTCATCGTGTTGCTCTTTTAGCAAATGTTGGTAACGCAGCATCAATCTAGCACGCTCCGGCGCTGCAACTTCTTTCCAGCGTTTGAACGTTTCTGTTGCGCTGGCAATCGCCGCATTCATTTCCGATTCCGTGGCACAAGGTACTTGTGCAATCACTTCGTTGGTTGCCGGGTTGGTTACATCTAGCCATTGTTTTGAATCGGAGATGGCAAATTCACCACCGATATACTGCTTTACTTGTTCTGTCATGATGACATCCTTGTATTTTTCAGCTTGTTACTGACTACTGTTATGTAAGTGAAACTTTGTTGAGAGTGATTTAGCAGATTTCAATCGCGATAGCGGTAGCTTCGCCGCCGCCAATACAAAGCGATGCAACGCCACGCTTACCACCAGTTTGTTTTAGCGCATGAATCAAAGTGACAAGGATTCGATTGCCACTTGCGCCTATTGGATGCCCCAGCGCACAAGCCCCTCCGCGAGGGTTCACTTTGCTCTCGTCCAGTTCGAGTGCTTTTACCGCGTATTGAGTCACGACAGCAAAAGCTTCATTGATTTCCCAAAGGTCCACGTCCGATTTGTCCCAGCCCGTTTTTTCCAGCAGCGATTCAATCGCGAAGACTGGTGCGATGGTGAACTCATCAGGCTGTCTTGCATGCGTGCTGTACGCGACAATTTTGGCTAGAGGCTGAAGGTTTTCCTGACGACCAAACTCACTATCGACTAAGATCATTGCCGACGCACCATCCGAAATGGAACTAGAGTTTGCTGCGGTTACGCCGCCATCTTTGGCAAACGCAGGGCGTAAGGTAGGAATTTTAGTGACGTCGAGTTTGCTCGGTTGCTCATCATCTACAACCAAGGTTTCGCCGCGCCGACTTTTTACGTTAACAGGCACGATCTCTTCTTTGAACAAACCTTGCTCGATTGCTTGCTGCGCACGAGTCACCGACTGCTGCGCCCAGGCATCCATACTTTCACGGCTGAACTGATACTTTTGCGCCGTCTGTTCTGCAAAGACACCCATCAGCTCGCCTTGGTAGGCATCCTGCAACCCGTCATAAAACATGTGATCAAGCACTTGCTCGTGACCTAAACGGAAACCATCACGCGCTTTCTTTAATAGATAAGGAGAAGACGACATGTTTTCCATGCCACCAGCGATGACAGCATGCGCATTACCAGATTGAATAAGGTCATATGCCAGCATGACGGTTTTCATACCCGATCCACAAACTTTGTTCAGTGTCGTACAACCAATCGATTGTGGCATTTCAGCTTTAAGGCTTGCTTGTCTTGCAGGCGCTTGCCCCACACCGGCGGGTAAAACGCACCCCATCAACACTTCGTCTATTTTGTGCACATCGAGTTGGCTTTCGGCTAGCGCCCCTTGAATGGCTTTCGCACCGAGTTCCGTGACATCTGTTGAAGCTAATGCACCTTGAAAAGAGCCGATAGGCGTTCGCTTAGCGGCAACAATCCATGTTTCATTTTTCATTCCATTAACCTTTTGTTGACGTTTACGTCATAACTATACTAACATTTACGTTAACGTCAAGTTTGAGGTTATTGTTTGTTCGAGTGATTCTTTGATTTCGAGTAAATGCGAGTGATATCAAGGCTCAAGAGTGAATGTTGTTTGTTTACTTTAACGTTAACGAATTGTATATTCATGTAAATGTTATACGAAAGTCGTAAGGTTAAGGAATGAACACATTTAAGATCAGCGAGCTCGCGAAAGAGTTCGACATTACTACTCGAAGCATTCGCTTCTACGAAGATTTAGGTCTCCTAACTCCAGAACGTAAAGGCAACACTCGAATCTACAATGGTCGTGATCGAATTCGACTAAAGCTGATTTTGCGAGGTAAGCGATTGGGCTTTTCTCTTGCAGATATCAAAGAGTTATTTGAACTCTACGATACCGATCAAAGTACTGAGCAGTTGAACTATATGATTCGGTTGATCGAAGAGAAGAAGGCAGCATTGCAACAGCAAGCAAACGACATTCAAGCGGTAATGATGGAGTTAAATGCTGCGCAGTTGCGATGCCAAAACACACTGAGATCCATGAAAGGCGAAAAAGTCACCTAACACCTCAACTCTGGGATGTAGGTGACGTAAAGGCAAGGACACGCAATGAAATCTACCTACTCTTCCCTGAACTTTGTTTATGACGAAAATACCGATTTGCTTCGCGAGCAAATCAATAGTTTTGCTGCAAGAGAAATTGCGCCGCTAGCGCAATCTATCGACCAAACTAACGACTTTCCAAACCATCTTTGGTCCAAATTAGGTGATATGGGTCTTTTAGGTGTGACCACCAGCGAAGAGTTTGGTGGTGCAGGCATGGGCTATCTCGCCCACGTTATCGCTATGGAAGAAATCAGCCGAGCATCCGCTTCGGTTGCGTTAAGTTACGGCGCTCACTCCAACCTTTGCGTCAACCAAATCCACCGTAACGGCACACAAGCGCAAAAAGAGAAATACCTACCTAAGCTCATCTCCGGTGAACATATCGGCGCCCTTGCAATGAGTGAACCCGGCGCCGGCTCTGATGTGGTCTCTATGCAGCTTAAAGCCGAACGTAAAGGCGATATTTTCCTGCTAAACGGCAACAAAATGTGGATCACCAACGGCCCTGATGCACACACCTATGTTGTCTACGCAAAAACCGACCCAAGCCAGCACTCCAAAGGCATCACGGCATTTATTGTGGAACGCGGATTCCCTGGATTTACTCAAGCACAAAAACTCGACAAGTTGGGTATGCGCGGCTCGAATACGTGTGAGCTGGTCTTTCAAAACTGCGAAGTCCCTGCGGAAAATATTCTCGGCGAAGAAAACCAAGGCGTGAAAGTATTGATGAGCGGTCTCGACTACGAACGTGTGGTGCTTGCAGGCGGCCCACTTGGCATCATGCAGGCGTGTATGGATATCGTTGTGCCTTACATTCACGACCGTAAACAGTTCGGTAAATCCATCGGTGAATTCCAGCTAGTTCAAGCAAAAATCGCGGATATGTACACACAAATGAATGCCGCTAAAGCGTATGTTTACGCCGTCGCTGCCGCTTGTGATCGCGGTGAAACCACACGTAAAGATTCTGCTGGCGCGATCCTCTACAGCGCAGAGCTGGCAACCAAGATGGCACTGGATGCGATTCAACTACTTGGCGGTAACGGCTACATCAACGAGTTTGATACGGGCCGTTTGTTGCGAGATGCCAAGCTGTATGAAATCGGTGCGGGCACGTCAGAAATTCGCCGCATGCTTATTGGTCGCGAATTGTTTAACGAAAGCGCCTAATCATCATACCTAGGCGGTTCGAACTCGAAACAACTTCCTTATTCAATCTAAATCTTATTCAACCTAAATAAAGACGGGTGGTGACACCCGTCTACCGAATGGAGATCGGCTATTTATGGCTTGTTTGACGACCAATATTAATACCCATTCAGAGCAGTATCAGGAAAACTACCGCTCTATGGCGTCACTTGTAGATCAACTTTATACCGTGACTGCCCAAATAGAAGATGGTGGCGGTGAGAAAGCCCGCGAGCATCAGCAGAAGAAAGGCAAACTTCCGGTACGTGAGCGCATTCTTGCCCTACTCGACCCTGGTTCGTCCTTTCTAGAAATTGGTCAATTTGCTGGCTGGGATGTGTATCCAGATTACGTTCCATGTGCTGGAGTGGTTGCCGGTGTGGGTGTAATTGACGGCACCGAGTGTATGATCGTTGCCAACGACGTGACGGTAAAAGGCGGCAGTTACTACCCACTCACCGTGAAAAAGCACTTAAGAGCACAAGAAATTGCAGAAAAATGCCAACTGCCGTGTGTTTACTTAGTCGACTCTGGCGGCGCTAACCTACCCCGCCAAGATGAGGTATTCCCAGATAAAGACCATTTTGGCCGTATTTTCTACAACCAAGCCCGTATGTCGGCCAAAGGCATTCCACAAATTGCGGTGGTCATGGGGCTATGTACCGCTGGCGGCGCTTATGTTCCTGCCATGTGCGACGTATCCATCATAGTCAAAGAACAAGGCACGATTTTTTTGGCAGGTCCACCTCTTGTAAAAGCAGCGACAGGTGAAGAAGTCAGCGCGGAAGATCTTGGTGGCGCAGACGTTCACTGTCGCACCTCTGGCGTGGCGGACTATTACGCAGAAAATGATCACCACGCGTTAGAGTTGGCAAGACAAGCGGTTTCTCAAATTAACCACTTGAAACCCGTCCAACTCAAGCAAAAAACGCCACTGGAGCCGCGTTTTCCTGCCCAAGAGCTGTACGGCATCGTCGGAACCGATCTCAAAAAGCCGTTTGATGTTAAAGAGGTCATTGCCCGAATTGTTGATGATTCCCAGTTCGATGAATTTAAAGCCTTGTTCGGCGAAACCTTGGTCTGTGGCTTTGCCCATATTCACGGTATGCCGATTGGCATTGTCGCTAACAACGGCATTCTATTTTCAGAATCAGCACAAAAAGGCGCGCATTTTATTGAGCTGTGCGCACAACGCAAAATTCCTCTGCTTTTCTTGCAGAATATAACGGGCTTTATGGTCGGTCAGAAGTACGAAGCCGAAGGCATCGCCAAACATGGTGCGAAAATGGTAACTGCTGTTGCGTGTGCAGACGTGCCGAAGTTTTCCGTAGTGATTGGTGGATCGTATGGCGCAGGAAACTACGGCATGTGTGGCCGCGCTTATGATCCAACCATGATGTGGATGTGGCCAAACGCGCGCATCTCCGTCATGGGTGGAGAGCAAGCGGCTGGCGTGATGGCGCAAGTGACCCGCGATATCAAAACTCGCAAAGGTGAAAGCTGGAGCGCGGAGGAAGAAGAAGCGTTCAAACGTCCAATTGCGGAGCAATATCAGACTCAAAGTCACGCTTATTACGCCAGTGCTCGTTTGTGGGACGACGGCATTATTGACCCTGCGAAAACCCGTGATGTTGTCGGCATTGCTCTGTCTGCTGCGCTTAATGCGCCAATACCAGACAGCAAATTTGGCATCTTCCGTATGTAGCCGGATGCAAGGCAAACCTTAACTCCTCGCGAATACCGATGTTTATACAAGTAACGGTTAGCGAGCATTGGAATAGAGACTGAAATGTCAGACAAAGGAAGTCACATGACCGGACTACTGCTTGAAAAAGACAGCAATGGCGTTGCTTGGTTGAGCCTCAATCGACCAGAGAAACACAACGCGTTTAATGATGAATTAATTGCTTCACTTATCGAAACCTTGGAAAAACTTGAGAGAGACGACTCTCTACGTGCATTGGTACTAACGGCGCAAGGGAAACACTTTTCTGCGGGTGCGGATCTTGGCTGGATGCAGTCAATGGCCACCAAAACCGAGAGTGAAAACCTGCAAGATGCACAGCAACTAGCAAAACTTTTGCATACGCTGGATACCTTTAGCAAACCGACTATTGCTATGGTGCATGGCGCTGCATTTGGCGGCGCACTTGGGCTTATCTGCTGCTGCGATATCGCTATTGGTACACCTGAAAGCCGCTTCTGTTTGAGTGAAGTGAAGCTCGGTTTGTTACCCGCCACCATCGGACCTTACGTAATCCGAGCGATTGGACAACGACAAAGCCGACGCTACTTTTTAACCGCGGAACTGATTGATGCCGAAACCGCGCTATCGATGAGTATTCTTCATCAGATAGACGCTCAACCACGTGAAGCCGTCAATCGCACCATTGATCACCTGCTCAACAACGGTCCACAAGCCATGCAGGCTGCAAAAGCACTTTGTTTACGCTGTGATAACCAACCTATCGATCATTCATTAATTGAATACACCAGCCAAGCTATTGCAACCGCTCGCGTGTCCAGTGAAGGACAAGAAGGACTAGCTGCATTTTTTGAAAAGCGCGCCGCCAATTGGAGGAATCATGTTTAAAAGAATACTGATCGCAAACCGCGGTGAAATTGCCTGCCGAATCATTAAAACCGCAAAAAGCATGGCTATCGAGACGGTTGCCGTCTATTCCGAAGCGGATCGCAGCAGCTTACATGTTAAACAAGCGGATTTCGCTGAATTCATTGGCCCCGCTCCGGCGAGTGAATCGTATCTCGATATCGATGCGATTATCGGCGCTGCGAAAAAATGGCAAGCCGATGCTATCCACCCTGGGTATGGTTTTCTTTCCGAGAACCCGAAACTGGCGAAAGCGTGCAGCGAAAATGGCATTGTTTTTATTGGCCCTTCCACCAGCGCAATTGAAGCAATGGGTTCGAAGTCGCAAGCCAAAGCCATCATGTCTGAGGCGAACGTGCCCTTGGTTCCCGGCTATCACGGCACAGACAACAGCGTAGAGCACTTATTAGCGGAAGCGGAAAAAATCGGTTACCCAGTGATGCTTAAAGCAACACAAGGTGGCGGCGGTAAAGGCATGCGAGTGGTCTATAGCGCAGCCGAAATGCCTCTGGCCATCGACGGTGCGCAGCGTGAAGCACTTTCAAGCTTTGGCGACAAGCAGCTTCTAATCGAAAAATGTATATTGCAGCCTCGCCACGTTGAAGTTCAGGTATTTGCTGACCAACATGGCAACTGTGTCTATCTTTCTGATCGCGATTGCTCCATTCAACGCCGTCACCAAAAAGTAGTCGAAGAAGCACCAGCTCCCGGTCTTAGTGATGAACTGCGTAAACAAATGGGTGAAGCTGCGGTTCAGGCCGCTCAAGCGATCGACTATGTTGGCGCTGGCACGGTGGAGTTCTTACTCGATAGCCGAGGTCAATTCTACTTCATGGAGATGAACACCCGTCTGCAAGTTGAGCACCCTGTCACTGAATTGATCACCGGCGTTGATTTGGTGGAGTGGCAATTCAAAGTCGCAGCTGGCGAGCATTTACCTATTTCGCAATCTGAAATCACCCACGACGGCCATTCAATTGAGCTGCGAATTTACGCAGAAGATACAGACAATGACTTTATGCCGTCGACTGGCCGCATTGACTACTTAAAAGAACCCGTATCAGACAGTAATGTGCGCCTAGCGCGCGTACGCGTTGATAGTGGTGTTACCCAAGGCGATAGCATCAGCGAATATTACGATCCAATGATCAGCAAACTGATCGTCTGGGGGCAAACTCGTGATATCGCACTAAAGCAGCTTAAGCAGGCGTTAACTCAATATCACGTACGTGGAGTAACGACAAACATTGGTTATCTGCACAGTATTATTTCGCAGCCAGCCTTTGCCGAGATTGAGCTCGATACAGGTTTCCTCGTAACACATCAACAAGGCATAAATGAGCAGCAAGACGTGTCGGATTCAATCTGGCTTACATTGGCGGCGGTTGCTCACCGGAATGATCTCATTTCAAAATCAGACAGCTCAACGTTACCCGCGCCAACCAGACGAGGTTTTAGACTGTCAGTTGACAACGTTTACCGATTTAACTTCACGGATGCCAATGCCAACCATCAGGTACGTTTGCAACAATCATCGCAAGATACAGGATCTCACTTCACTGTCCGATGTGGTGAGGAGCTGCATCAGGTCATCCTGCTTGAAAGTGACAACCAGATTATCGTCGATATTGATAATGTGCGTTACACCTTTAATGCACTTAGCGATGAACAAAGAACAACACTATTTTATCTTGGTCAGCAGCGCACGTTCGCTCATCAACCTAACTTTGACTCTGCAAAAGATGTAGATGATGAACTAAGTCCAACCGCACCACTCAACGGCATAATTTCAGCAGTTATGGTGGCTAAAGGTGACGAAGTGGCGGCGGGCGTTCCGCTTTTGGTACTCGAAGCAATGAAAATGGAATACACCATCACGGCTCCGGTCGCAGCAACAGTCGACGAATTGTTTTATCAGCACGGGGACCAAGTACAGCACGGTTCCATACTGCTGAATTTGTCTTTGATATCGGATAACGTCAGTGAAGATAAGGAGCGCGAATATGCTACCAGCGAAGGTTAATATCGTCGAAGTCGGCGCTCGTGATGGTCTGCAAAATGAAACGGCAGTGACGCTGGTTGATAAAATCCGTTTGATTAACCAACTAAGCAGCAGTGGCTTAAAGCATATTGAGGCGGGATCTTTCGTCTCTCCAAGGTGGGTGCCTCAAATGGCCGATTCCGATCAGGTGTTTGCTGGTATCTCAAAAAAGCCTGACGTGGTTTATAGCGCGCTCACACCAAATCTCGCAGGGTTAGAACGTGCGCTGGAAAGCGGTGTAAAGCGAATTGCGGTGTTTGGCTCCGCTTCAGAAACGTTCAGCCAGAAGAACATCAACTGCAGCATTACCGAAAGTCTCGCTCGATTTGAACCCGTTATCGAATTGGCGAACCAGCACAACATTCCTGTACGCGGGTACTTGTCTTGTACCATGGTGTGTCCATATGAGGGAGTAATCAAGCCAGAGCAAACTACCAAGGTCGCCAATACGTTGTTTGATATGGGATGTTATGAGATTTCGCTCGGTGATACTGTCGGTAAAGCAACGCCTAATCGCGTTATCGCCATGCTGGATTCGTTGTTAACGCTACTGCCAAAAGACGCGCTCGCAGTACATTTTCATGACACTTATGGACAAGCATTAGCCAATATCTACCAAGCCTTGTTAATGGGCATCAACACCATTGATAGCGCAGTAGCGGGGCTCGGCGGCTGCCCTTACGCGAAAGGAGCCAGTGGTAATGTTGCAACGGAAGATGTACTTTATCTGTGTGAGCAACTTGGGATTGAAACGGGCGTTGACCTTAGCGTCATCAATGAAGCGGGTTGGCAAATTTGCCGCGCGTTAGGAAAGTCTCCTGCTTCTAGGGTCGCATTAGCTCTGGGCGATCCGTATAGCTTGTAAATCATCAACAACCAATCAGGTAATGTATTTCAACGGGCATGCAGACGTACGTGCCCGTTTTTTGTTGTTACTCATAAAAACCTTAACGCTCAACGGTCTTCATCACATTAATTAGTGTCTGATTTCAGCTACAATTTAGTTTCAAACCGAACATATAAAACAGGATCAGGTAAATGCTCATAACATTTCGTTGTCGAAGCCACTCAAACGTCACAATGTTTGGTGATATTGCATTAGATATGCTCAAAATGATGGGTCACAGCGGCACGGTGCCGGGATCAATTTCCGCTCAAGATGTTCCTGACGCGCTATCAAGATTAACTTCTGCTCTATCTGCGAAAAATGCAGCTGAAGAAAACCTCCCTACTGATGTAGACGAAGAGGAAGAACAAGCAGAGCCCGCGGTAAGCCTAGGACGCAGAGCGTTTCCACTGATTGAGTTGCTAAAATCAGCAATCAAAGAAGAATGCGAAGTCATGTGGGACAACCAATAACGCCTTCAAACTGGTTTCTAGCGAGGTGAATCCGTGTTGTGACCGCCTCGCTATGGTTACTCGACACCAAGATAAGAACACCAATACCGCTTATCGCCCTATCCGTTTCTCTCCCTAGACAACTTGATTTGCCCATCAATGTGCACATCTCGTTGTGGAAACGCGATTTCAATGCCGTGCTTTTCGAAAGCTTCGTAGATTTCAAAACGCATGGCACTTGCGACCGAGCGAATACCGCCCTCAACCGTTGAGTTAATCCAAAAATAAGATTCGAAGATCAAAGCATTGTCACCAAAGTCTTGAAAAAACACATCTGGCGCTGGCGAACTCAGAACTTGCGCTTGCTGCGAAGTCACTTCCGCCATTAAGGCAGCAACCTGTTTGACATCGCTCCCATACGCGACACCGACGACGACAGAGCCACGAACTAATCTGTCGCATAACGTCCAGTTGATCACCACGTTCTCAATCAACTGACTGTTGGGTATGAGCATATGAACACCATCGGTTCGTCTGATTCTCGTTGAGCGTGTATTTATTTGCTCGACAGTGCCTTTGGCGCCCTCAACCTCTAAAAAGTCCCCAATTCGGATTGGCTTTTCACCAATCAAAATCCAGCCACTTATGAAGTTGTTAATGATGTTTTGCGCACCAAAACCGAAGCCGATAGCGATGGCACCAGACAGAAAGGCAAACGCGGTAATTGGCACATTGATCATCGAAAGTGTGGTCATAAAAATAATGGCGAGAGCGATGACAAATAATATCCGTTTAACCAAATGAATAACGTTTGGATCTTTCCCCGATGAGGACATTCTTGACGTAACGGTTTTGATTAAAATTTTGGACAACCATAAAGCGACAATCACCCATGTCGGCACCATCAATATCGCCCACAACGTGATAGGTTGTTCGTTAAAGGTAAACAGTGTTGTTTCTAAAAATGAAATGACCCGTTCGAACATAAAGTGCTCACTCTTGATTCATCGTTGCCAGCAAGCCAGAGCGCATAAGTCTTATATTTTTAGCCCAATCGATAGCGCAAGCGGCTCAATTAAGTTTTTCTTATTAACTATATTGTAATCTACGTAAAACGCTTCGAGTGGTTTCCCACTTTGGCTTCAACCGATTAAGCCATTTAGGGAGCACGTCTTTGTGTACTAAACGAGCCAATCAACCAACTGGATACGCAAGGCAAATCAGTGATAACTTTCTGATTTTTAAGCGTCAAATTTTCACTTCGAATCACTCTCACTTATTATTATGCACCTTATTGCAATTTATATTGATGGAATGATTGTTATGTCAGAACTGACTCGGATGCGCTCTGGAGAAACCTATAATTGTCTAGATGAAGAACTAAAGCTAATGCGCGCCAAAACTGCGCAGCTTGTCTTCCAGTTTAACCACGAGCCAAACCCAGTTATCCGCAGACAACTATTGGAGGAAATGGGCGTCCAATTAGAAAGCAGCGCCTGTATAGAGCCACCACTTCAACTTACCTACGGTTGCCACTTGTCCATCGGGGAAAACACCTACATCAACTGGGATGCCATTATTCTGGACAATGGGCAGGTTGAGATTGGCGCGAACGTTATGATTGGGCCTAGAGCGCAAATTTACACAGCCGCTCATTCACTCGATACACAAAGACGCTTAGCCGGAGATGAGATCGCCAAACCGGTAAAAATCGGCAATAACGTTTGGATTGGTGGGGGCGCTATCATACTGCCAGGCGTGACCATTGGCGATCAGGCCGTCGTTGGCGCTGGCTCTGTCGTAACCAAAGACGTTGCGCCGGGCGATCGAGTCGTTGGAAATCCGGCGCGCTCCATTAAACCCAAAAACTGAAGAAAGTGGCTATTTCGCCAAATGATCGCGAATAATATTGGCAAGCAGATTGAGAGCATGAACGTATTTGTCATTGAGCTCAAAAGAAGCGTTAAGACGAATACAGTGATCGTATTGTTCTGTCAGGCTGAACATCTTTCCCGGTGCGATGCTGATATTATCTTTTAGCGCTTCTCGATATATCTGCAAGGCGTCAATATGCTTGGGGAGCTCTAACCAAATAAAGTACCCGCCGCTTTGGCTTAACACGTTGACTGCTTCAGGTAACAGCTCACTGAGCAGACCCGTCATCTTACTTTTACGTTCAAACAGCTTTTTCCGTAACTGCTTCAAATGAGATTCATAATTGCGGCTTGTTAAATAATGCACCAATGTCATTTGCACTGGTGCACTCGTCGCTAATGTACTCATTAGCTGTAACTTTTGTACCTCTAGCGCCCGCTTTCCTGCCGCAACCCAACCAATACGTAGCCCTGCGATTAATGATTTTGAAAACGAGGAGCACAACATGGTATTGCCCGTGTCATCAAACATTCTTAGTGGGTAAACCGAGTCATTCTCGGCATGCAGTTCGCTGTACACATCATCTTCAATCACTGGCACGTTATATCGCTGTGTCAGCTCAATCAGCTTTTGTTTTTTCTCGTTGGAGAGCGTAAAACCCAGAGGATTCTGGAAGTTCGACATAAGCCAACATGCTTTCACATCGTGTGTTTGCAGCGCTCGTTCCAATGAATCTAGGTCAATGCCCGTGACCGGGTCTGTTCTTACTGAGAGCGCTTTCAAACCTAACCGCTCTAAGGATTGCAATGCGCCATAGAATGCAGGCGACTCCACAACCACCCAATCTCCCGGTCTTGTACAAGCTTGCAAACTGAGCGTTAACGCCTCCAGCGCACCTGCCGTAATGACAATTTCATCGGGTGAAATTTCAATGCCTTTCGCAGCATAACGCTTCGCGATGATGGTGCGTAATTGTTCGTTTCCCGGCGGTAAGTTATCAAAGGTGGTGGAAATCGGCATATTGCGAGCGGCTGCGCTCATCGCCCGATTCACGTGATATCGTGGGTACAAACTTGGGTCTGGATAGGCAAAGCCAAAATTGATCATGGATGGATTTTTACTCGCCTGCAGAACATCAAAGATAAACTCATTGATGTCTACCTGCTCTGTCCACGAAACCGCGGCTGGCGCTTGGGGTTCATTTGAACTCTTAATATTGGGCGCGACTCGATAACCAGATCGCGGCTGTGAGGTGACCCAGCCTTGAGATTCCAGAATTTGATACGCGTGCAACACCGTCATC
This sequence comes from Vibrio sp. Vb1337, assembly GCF_033338715.1. Classification (NCBI taxonomy): domain Bacteria; kingdom Pseudomonadati; phylum Pseudomonadota; class Gammaproteobacteria; order Vibrionales; family Vibrionaceae; genus Vibrio; species Vibrio sp. Vb1337. The sequence continues at coordinate 69,708 of NZ_JAWOTD010000002.1, forward strand.
AAGCTCAAACCCGAGTGTTCAGATTGGCGACGCAGAGAAGGCAGCTTGTCACCCGGATGCCATATCCCCGATTTTATCTGCCTTTTAAGCTGTTCCACTAACTCTTGATACTTCGCCAAACGCAAATCCCCTTTCATAAAGCCGAATTCAAAACAATAACACTTCAATATTTAATCTGTTATAGGTTTATAGTCACTGTCTGTACCTACTTCCCTCATTCCGCTCCTTTTAAAATAGCTCTCTCATAAAACTTAAAAGATCAAAGGAAGTTTAATGTTTGGCCTCGACGCATTTATGCTTGCACGGATACAGTTCGCCTTTACCGTATCCTTTCATATTATTTTCCCCGCTATCACCATAGGTTTGGCCACCTATCTCGCTGTGCTGGAAGGCTTATGGCTAAAAACACGTAATCCCGATTACCAAAATCTCTATCACTTCTGGTCGAAAATTTTTGCGGTTAACTTTGGAATGGGTGTTGTATCTGGTCTTGTCATGGCCTATCAATTCGGCACCAACTGGAGTGGTTTCTCCGACTTCGCTGGTTCTATCACAGGCCCATTACTGACTTATGAAGTGTTAACGGCTTTCTTTCTCGAAGCCGGATTTCTTGGCGTAATGCTGTTTGGGTGGCGTCGCGTCGGCGAAAAGCTGCACTTTTTTGCAACCTCGATGGTGGCGTTAGGAACGATCATTTCGACGTTCTGGATTCTCGCCTCCAACAGTTGGATGCAAACGCCACAAGGCTATGAAATTGTCGACGGACGTGTGGTGCCAACCGACTGGTTTGCTATCGTTTTCAATCCTTCATTTCCTTATCGTTTGGCGCACATGAGCGTCGCGGCTTTCGTCAGTTCAGCACTCTTTGTAGGCGCGTCAGCCGCTTGGCATTTATTGAGAGGCAATCAATCGACTGCGGTAAAAACCATGTTTTCGATGTCGCTCGGGATCTTAGTGTTCCTTGCGCCACTCCAAGCCGTGATTGGCGATGTGCACGGGCTAAACACCTTGGAATACCAGCCCGCCAAAATCGCCGCCATCGAAGGACATTGGGATAACAGCGATGGCAAACCAACCCCATTGATTTTGTTCGGCATGCCAAACATGGAACAAGAACGCACAGACTATGCCTTAGAAATTCCTGTTTTAGGAAGTTTGATCCTACGCCACAGTTTAACTGAGCCAATCCCGGCGCTGAAAGACTTTCCGAAAGAGGAACGACCGAACTCACCTATCGTCTTTTGGTCATTTCGAATCATGGTCGGGCTAGGACTTCTGATGATTTTACAGAGCTTCTACAGCATATGGTTACGAAAAAAGAACACGCTTTATACCTCGCGTTGGTTCCTCAAGTTTTCATTATTTATGGGGCCATCTGGTCTTATCGCAATACTCGCTGGCTGGTTTACGACAGAGGTTGGTCGGCAACCTTGGGTCGTTTATGGCGTACAAAAAACGCGTGATGCGGTTTCTGCACACGGAGACCTACAAATGAGCATCAGCCTGCTGTGTTTCCTGGTTGTATACAGCTTGGTATTTGGTTTTGGTTATTACTACATGATCCACCAAATCAAGAAAGGCCCCGATGCAATCGAACACGATGAGCACGACATGACGACCGTTTCAGGCCGCATCTAGAATTTGTCACAAAGTGAAGGTAGAAAATATGCATTTTGATTTATCCGTGATTTGGTTCGCGATCATCGTTTTTGCCACTTTGATGTACATCATCATGGATGGCTTCGATTTGGGTATTGGAATACTGATGCCCTTCATCAAGGATGAAAAACAAAAAGACGTCATGGTCAACAGTGTCGCGCCAGTTTGGGACGGCAACGAAACTTGGATTGTGCTAGGAGGTGCATCTCTATTTGGCGCTTTTCCGATGGCTTACGCGGTGATTATTGAAGCGCTAACCATCCCTTTAACGTTGATGTTGATTGCTTTGATCTTTCGTGGCGTCGCGTTTGAGTTTCGCTTTAAAGCATTGGAAAGCCACTTAAAGTTCTGGGATCGCTCTTTTATGGTCGGATCGATTTTAACCACGTTTTTCCAAGGCATCGTTGTTGGCGCGGTAATTCAAGGCTTTGCGGTGGAAAACCGCGTCTTCGTAGGTAGCCAACTCGACTGGCTCAGCCCTTTTCCCATCTTTTGTGGTTTGGGTTTAGTCGCAACGTACGCGCTGCTTGGTAGCACATGGCTCATCATGAAGACGGAAGGTGAACTGCAAAACACGATGCACCGCTTCACTAACAAAACACTACTGGCGATGATCTCCGCATTAGTCATTGTGAGCGCTTGGACTCCACTTGCTTACCCTGCCATTGCGGAAAGATGGTTTTCTCTGCCTAATTTGTTCTACTTACTGCCCGTACCTGTCATTACTGGGCTGGTATGTTTGAAGATTGCCGACTCCGTTAAAAAGCGTAAAGAGCGCAGCCCTTTCGTGATGGCGTTAGTGATCGTGATTCTCGGGTTCGCTGGGCTTGGCATCAGTATCTGGCCAAATATCATTCCTCCTAGCATATCAATATGGGAAGCAGCGGCTCCTGCAAGCAGTCAGCGCTTTATGCTCGTTGGAGCAGTGATCATCATCCCGATCATTCTGGCTTACACCTTTTGGAGTTACTACGTCTTCTCCGGAAAAGTAAAAGAAGGCGAAGCGTACCATTAACGAGTTGATAAGGAGTGAGTATGAAAATCAAAAATTGGTGCCGCCAATGGGCTTGGATGGTTGGAATATGGGTCGTTAGCGTCGCTGCATTAGGGTTAGTGTCTATGTTATTTCGCGTCATGATGACCGCTGCAGGGTTAAAATCTTAGCTCGGCACTTTTAAGTCAATAAAAAATGGATGCCTCTAGATCTTGTGTAAGAGCTAGAGGCGTTTGCATTCAAGTCCGACTTTTCACGTGTGCAGACAATACGATCGTAGATTCTAAACCGCGAGCCACTTCAAAATAACCACCAGCACGAGATAGCTGACGAGCCGTCAATTTTTCTTTGCCTAGCTTTTCAAACCAATAAGGCGCCAATGAGCACTGAGCCGAACCTGTGGCAAGATCTTCTGAAATACCGATTTTAGGTGCAAAGTAACGCAGCACATAGCCACTATCAGAACTTTGAGCCGTCACGATGACCGCATGAAACTCATCAATTTTAATCAGCTCATCAAAGTTAGGTTGATAGAGAACAACATCATCTTCGGACTCGAGAACAACAACCAAATCACGCGTTGTAAAAGCATCTACGGGGCGATTGGAAAAACCTGAAATATCCAAGGGGATGGCATGAGGCTTGGCTTGCCAACTTGGCATCACGATCCTGTACATTCCATCAAGTTCAGTAACGGTAATATGGCCATACTGGCTTTTTAGAATGATCTCATTCTGATGATAGTTGGAAATGATTGCAGCGCCTGCGCCCAAACTTCCGTGTCCGCATAGGTTGATCTCTCCTTCTAGGCTAAACCAGCGAATGTGGTAGTCAGTGCCAGACCGAACCATAAATGATGTGACAGGTTGAGCGACCTGATGAGTGATTTGAAGTAGTTCAGAATCACTCAGCCAGTGATTTAGTTCGACAACGCCACATGGATTACCTTGAGCTAACTCATCACAAAATACATCATATATTTGCGCTTTAATCATCCGTCATCCTTACTGTTTAACCATGCATTAAATCCAGTTCCTCGTCATTATCATCTCGATGAAACGAGAGTTCAGCTATCAAGTCAACTTGATGTAGGTAATATATACGACAACAGAGTCGCAATCTTCAGTAAGTTTTGTTCGTTGGGTACAATCGACAGGTTATATGACAAAGCTTTAAGCCTCAACATGACCGATGTGCATGGCTACTTTTAGCGCTTGTTTATTGAGATTAGACGCCTCCCAAGCAACAACAACACGACTAGTGAGAGGGATATCATCAATCTCGGTGACTGTCGCGGAATCATCGAGATGTTCAGCCAGTGAACGCGGAACGAGAGCAATACCTAACCCAGCCTGCGCCATGGCTATCGTCGTACGAAGTTGCGGTGCTGCGAACTGTGGTTCGAGCCTTACTCCTGCGTCGGCAAAAAGTGTGCTCATGCCATCAAACAATGCGGGTCCAGTCTCTCGTGGAAACAGTAAAATTTTATGGCCTCTCAACTGTTTCATCTGGATACAGGGATATTTTGCCAGTTCGTGCCCCGCCGGAATCACCGCGACAAACGGGTCGTTAAACAACACCTTGTGTTCAAAAGGCTCACTGGCGTAGCAGGGTAGCCGCATGATTGCGAGATCAAGTTGTTTGCTTTTTAACTGAGTGGCAAGCGCTGGCATTGACAGTTCCGCCGTCTGTAAATGAACCCCATTCTCTTGAATACGCCCAATTCTCACCAATACCTTAATGCAAGTTGATGTTGACGTCGCGAACCCGATTTTAACCTGCGTATTTTCACCACGGGCAATCTGTCGAGCTTTTGCTTTAGCGCGTTCCACATCAGCAAGAATATTTACCGCATCCGTATAAAAGACTTGCCCTGCATGGGTCAGCTCTACTCCTCTAGACAAGCGCTTAAATAGGTCCACACCAAGCTCATGCTCTAACTTTTTGATTTGTTGACTTAAAGGAGGTTGCGCAATCCCTAGCTGTTCAGCTGCTCGGGTAAAGTGACGAGTCTCGGCGACCGCGACAAAATACTTCAGGTAGCGAAATTCCATATATTTTCCATATCAAAATAAATCTTTTTTATATTGGATTTAGCACCGTGTAGAAGTCAATCTAAATATACTCTTCATTGCATAACTGGTCTTACTCATGCGTGGATTTTATAACCCTCTATGTGCTTGTTCGCTTGAAGTAGCGAAAGAATTTTCTGAATACCATCACGTTACCGGAGATGGTGAGATTTATCAGACTTCGTTAATGAGTGCTTTGATAGCTGGTGTTTACGAAGGCTCGACAACCATAGAAGAACTGCTGAAACATGGGGATTTTGGTTTAGGTACGTTCAATGAATTGGATGGTGAGTTGATTGCTTTTGATAAGGAAGTTTTTCAACTCAAGTCGGATGGCTCCGCAAACCCGGCAGACCTAGCGCAAAAAACGCCCTTTGCTGTCATGACTTTTTTTAAGCCTGATATCGAGCTGCCATTGACATCGCGCATGTCACGTCATGAAGTCCATAGCCTCATAGACGACCTGGTTCCAAGCGATAACCTATTTTGCGCAGTGCGCATTGATGGTGTTTTCGATTCAGTTCGTACTCGTACCGTACCTAAACAAACACGCCCTTATCGGCCAATGCTTGAAGTGGTCAAAGAACAACCAACGTTCCGCTTCACGCATAAGCAAGGTGTGGTCGCCGGCTTTCGCAGTCCTAAATATACGACTGGCATCAATGTGCCCGGCTATCACGAACACTTTATTACCGATGACCGCCAAGGAGGTGGTCATATTCAGGATTACAGCATTTCGTCAGGGTTCCTCCAGATTGGCAAAGTCTCGCGGCTAGTGATTGATACCCCAGTATCGACAGACTTCCTCAACGCCAATTTGGCTCCGGAAGATATAAATACCGCCATAGAAAAGGCGGAAAAGTAACAAAGTCAGGCAAATAATAAGGACAACAAATGCAATCCAAACCTTCAAATAAAAATGGCGCTCAGTTGATCGCTCAACAGCTAGAGTCTCTCGGCATTAAGTACATTTTCGGTATTCCCGGTGCAAAAATCGATCGACTGTTCGATGCGATTGAAGACACTAACATCCAAATGATTCCGGTACGCCACGAAGCTAACGGCGCATTTATGGCGGGCGTTATGGGAAGACTAACCGGCAAAGCAGGCGTCACCATGGTTACGTCAGGCCCTGGCTGTGGAAATCTAGTTACGGGAGTGGCAACAGCAAACTCCGAAGGCGATCCGCTGATTGCTATCGGTGGTGCGGTGAAACGAACTGACCAGCAAAAACAAACACACCAGAGCATGGATACCGTCAGTATTTTTCGCTCTATAACTAAGTTCAGTGCTGAAGTGCAGCATGTGGACGCCGCAAGCGAGATCATGGCGAACGCATTTCGTATCGCAGAGTCAGGTCGTCCTGGGGCTTGCTTTTTGAGTCTCCCCCAAGATGTTTTATCCGAGCAAACCCAAACGGACATTATTGTCCCCTCGCCTTACACACAGCCTGGTTGCGCAGACATCGCAGCAATCGAAGAAGCGGTCAGTCGAATCAGTAAAGCAAAGCGCTGTGTGGTTTTACTTGGCCTTCACGCGAGCCGCAGTAAAAACGCTGCTGCTATCGCCCGATTTCTTCAAAATACGCAGCTACCCGTTGTCGGCACTTACCAAGCCGCCGGCACGGTAGACATCAATTACTATCATCACTTTGCTGGGCGTGTCGGTTTGTTTAATAACCAACCTGGCGATGTTTTACTGCGGGACGCCGATTTAATTCTCACCATCGGCTTTAGCCCAATAGAGTATGACCCTGAGCTTTGGAACAGCCACCGCAACCCAGTGATTCACCTCGATATTGAACCGGCAGAATACCAACTTAATTATCAGCCTTGTGTTGAAATCGTCGGAAACATTGCGCAGTCATTAGACAAGATGGGCAGCTATATCTCTGAATATGCCCGCCTTTCCCCAACGGCACTTTCAGTACTGGAAGAGGTAGCACTGCAACGGCAAGTGATCAAAACCTATCCCAATGTCTATCACAAGCAAGGATTTCATCCACTGGCACTGATTAAAGCCATGCAATCTATCATCACACCAGATACCACGCTATGTCTTGATATGGGGAGCTTCCACATCTGGATCGCTCGTTACTTAAGTTGTTTTCGAGCTCGCCAAATGCTGGTGTCTAACGGCCAACAAACAATGGGCGTTGCACTACCATGGGCCATTGGTGCCAGCCTACTAAAACCTGGTAGCAAAGTGGTATCGATATCAGGAGACGGCGGTTTTATGCAATCGAGCATGGAGTTAGAAACCGCGGTTAGATTGAACTGTAATATCGTCCATATTGTGTGGGTTGATAACGCCTACAACATGGTAGAAATGCAAGAGATCAACAAATATCAGCGCTGCTCTGGTGTGAAATTTGGACCAATTGATTTCAAGGCGTACGCCGAATCATTTGGCGCGAAAGGCTTCGCAGTGACTAGTCAACACGAATTGCTACCGACATTGAATAAAGCCATGGACGTTGAAGGACCAGCAGTGGTGGCTATCCCCGTAGATTACAGCGACAACGACAAACTGATGTTGCCGCGCACAGAGAAAAATCAAGATCCCGTTTTTGTAAGTTTCGAAGGAGAAATCGCATGAGAGGATTAAAAAATAAAGTCGCACTCGTCACTGGTTCTGCCAATGGTATTGGTTTGGCCATCGCAAAACGTTTGTATGAAGAAGGCGCAAACGTCGCTCTTGCCGATTGGAATGAAGAGCAATTGGCAAACGCCGTTGAGGGCTTTGATAAACAGCGTGTGTCTGCGCATTCTATTGATGTTTCTGACCCAGAAAAAGTCGCAGCACTGATTTCTGACGTTGTTACCCGTTTCGGTAAACTGGATATTTTAGTAAACAATGCTGGCGTACATGTCCCTGGTTCCGTGATTGAAGGTAGTGTGAAAGACTGGAAGAAGATCTCTGGTGTAAACATTGATGGTGTTGTTTATTGCGCGAAGTTTGCTTTGCCTGAACTCTTAAAAACGAAAGGTTGTATGGTAAATACCGCGTCCGTTTCCGGTTTGGGTGGTGACTGGGGTGCCGCATTCTATTGCGCGAGTAAAGGTGCAGTGGTGAACCTTACCCGAGCGATGGCATTGGACCATGGTGCGGATGGGGTAAGAATTAACGCCGTATGCCCAAGTTTAGTAAAAACCAACATGACAAACGGCTGGCCGCAGGACATCCGCGATAAATTCAATGAGCGCATTGCGCTTGGCCGAGCAGCCGAACCTGAAGAAATTGCGTCTGTCGTGACTTTCTTGGCAAGTGATGACGCATCTTTCATTAATGGCGTAAACCTACCTGTAGACGGCGGTGCCACCGCATCAGATGGTCAACCTAAAATAGTATAAGCATGAAATAGACAGATCAGTGAGAGACGTTCTACTACCTTTCGGATCGATGCTGATCTGTCGCTTTACGCTCTGAGCACACAACCCGTGCCAGCAATAAACTCAACCACTCGACCGCTGTTAGAGATATCTCAACAACTTAAACCAGCAACGAGAAATTAATTTTTCACACAAACCGACAAACTATGTGAGCATTCCATCAGGCATAGAGTGAAGACTTATGTATCAGCGATTCACAAAGAACCAGACAGTTTCCGCGAATACTTTCTAATGAAGTCTCAGTGACGACTAACGTTTCTGCCACACCATCCATTGTTCTCTGCCTTTAAAAACCTCAACACTGTTTGCCACCACTGAGGATTCCACAAGCTTAAACGCCGGTTCTAGATAACCCTCCAACTCCCCACTTCGCAAACAAAATGGAGGGAAGCGTGATAGGTAATTATCATCAATGACGAAAAAACCAATTAGAAAACCTCCGCTTGGCAATAATTTATCCACCATCGAAAAGTATTCTGACCACATATCTCTCGGTAGTGCTGCGAGAAAGGCCCGCTCGTAAATGACATCAAACGAGTGAGAAAAATCGGCATTAAATACATCACCCAATACGACTTTATCTTTGTAGTTACCTAACGTTGATTGCGCCATTTTTACCGCTTCTTGGCTGTAATCCATCGCGATCACGTCATGCCCATATTGAATAAAAGTGCTCAGTTCATAAGCGGCACCACACCCAGGAATAAACACTGACTGGCCTACATGAAGTGAATTGTCGAGATAGTCCTTGAGTTCTTGAGGTGTCGATTGGGCATCCCAAGGCATAGTGCCTCGGATAAACAAATCATCCCAGAATTGTGTGTTAATCATTGGTGCCTGTTTCATTTACCCGCTCCCTGATTGCGGTAGTAAAAAATAAAGGGATACGCAGCGCAATGTGGTATCCCTTTTCTAGCCTTTTGTCTGACGTTGTTAGTTTTTTATGACAACCACTTTCTACTGCACTTATGCCACCAATGAGTTAACTGCGAAGATCATTGATTAACGGCTGCTCCGCTTGGTTCGGTACAAACTGGACATTGCCTTTCAGTTTAGTGACAGACTGGAGTGTTGCTTGAATGTCCTCTGCTGATACATGCACATCATGACAACAGAAAGTAATGGCATCGTTGAAGCCATCACGCTCAATTTTCAAGGAGCCTTTAATATCGTGGCGACGACAGACTTCTTGGATCTGATGCGGATAAACAAACAGCCCTTTTACTTTCACCGCGGAGTCTGCTCGTCCCATCCAGCCCTTAATTCGTGCATTCGTGCGTGAAGAATCAGAACTTGTCTCTAGGTATGCCGATAAATCTCCCGTTGCGTAGCGAATCAGCGGGAACTTCTCATCGAGCGACGTTACAACGACTTCACCGACTTCTCCCGGTTGTACAGGAACACCATCAGGATCAACGATTTCAACAATAATATCTTCGGCAATCACTAATCCTTGTTCACCAGACACTTGATAAGCAATCAAGCCAAGCTCTGCACTTGCGTAGGCTTGAAAGACTGCAATGCCTTTTTCCTCAAACATCTGTTGCATGTCTGCTGTAACCGCTTCACCAGAGACCAGAGCTTTCTCAAAGCTAGGCTGCTCATCGTATTTCTCTTGGTACTTTTGTAGCAACGTCAGCAAATACGAAGGTGTACCAGTGTAACCATTAGGTTGAAGCTGTTTAATTGCCTCTATTTGCGCTTCGGTATTGCCTACTCCAGCCGGAAATACCGCACAGCCACAAGCCCTTGCGCCACCATCCATAATAAATCCGCCAGGAGAGAAATGGTAAGAGAGCGTGTTATGCACTAAATCACCCGCACAGAACCCAGCAGCGTGAAACGCGCGCCCCATACGCCAGAAATCGGCCTCATCCGTTTGAGCCTCATATAAAGGCCCAGGAGACTGAAAAACACGCGCCATTTGACCAATGGCAACGCTATTTAAGCCACCAAACGGCGGTTTAAGTTGCTGCTGATTAGGTACATTGAACTTACGTGTAATCGGGAACTGAGCAAGCCCTTCACGATTGTTTGCCAATGTAGGATCTAACTCAGAAAAATGCGCTGCGTAATGTTCGCTATTGGCTTTCGAATTTTCAATCAGCGCAGGCAAACGTTGAAACAGCGACTCTTCTCGCGCCTGTAGAGACAACGATTCTTTCGCATCAAATAGTTCGTTCATCCTTGCTCCTTACAACCAACGCTTACGACGTTTGTAAGATTTCAGATTCTTAAAGCTCTTGCGATCTTCATCGCCGCCGCCAAGGTAGAATTCTTTTACGTCTTCATTGTTTAGCAATTCGTGCTTGCTGCCATCTAGTACGATTTTGCCTGATTCCATGATGTAACCGTAATCGGCCGCTTGAAGAGCGAAGTTGGCATTCTGTTCAACCAAAAGCATGGTAATACCTTGCTCTTTGTTGATCTTGTTAATAATGCTGAATACTTCTTTAACTAGCAGTGGAGAAAGCCCCATAGACGGTTCGTCCAACAAAATCATCTTCGGTCGAGCCATTAACGCTCGGCCAATCGCTAACATTTGTTGCTCACCGCCAGACAAATAGCCCGCCAGGCCAGTGCGCTCTTTGAGTCGCGGGAAATAGTCAAACACCATTTCGATGTCTTGTTCAACTTCGTTGTCAGTGCGTGTATAAGCGCCTAAGCGAAGATTTTCTATCACCGTCATATCTTCAACAATTCGGCGCCCTTCCATAACTTGGAAGATGCCCGAACGGACGATCTCTTCCGGGCTTTTGTTGTCTATACGCTCGCCCATGAAGTTGATTTCGCCGCGCGTCACTTCACCATCTTCGGTTTTCAATAAACCAGAAATGGCTTTCAACGTTGTGGATTTACCCGCACCGTTGGCGCCCAGTAAGGTCACAATCTGCCCTTTTGGAACTTCTAAACTCACACCGCGAAGTACTAGTATTACTTCGTCGTAGACGACTTCAATGTTGTTCACTGAAAGCAGTATTTCTGCCGGTTCGATATTCGTTGCTAATTCAGCCATCAAGCTACTCCTTGCTAGGGTGAGAGTGTTCTCTCACCCATCCTTATTTTCAGTAAGCTTTGTTATTAATAAGTCGTAGATTAGTAACCTAGCCAATCGTCACGACGTGACAATGTCACCTGAGATACTTTCTTAATATCAACTGCGCCGCCATCGTTGTTGCCCATAAAGACGTTCACGGTTGTTGTGCCTCGGTGATCTTCCGGTTTCCAGTTCGCAGGGACACAAACACCTTCTAAGCCTTGTGGTACCCAGTTGTCATGGACATACATGCCCTTCTTGATGTTTTCACCTGTGATACCACCGTTGTCTTTCGCCCACTCCATTGCTTCTTTCATATAGAACGCAGAACAAATACCGCGAATGTAATGGTGAGTTCTGAATTCGCCCGGCTCTGATTCAGACTGCTTAGAAATCTCACGAACCAGCTTCATGCCCTCATTATCATCTCCCCAAAACGCCGTCATACCTGGGAAAACGTAATCTTTAAGGCCATCGCCTGCTGCTTCAAGCACTGGCTTGTCGCCGCCCCAAATGTTTGCCATGTACTGGAACTCTGTCCCAACCGTGTTACAAGACTTCACTAGTGAGATAACCGAGCTACCGATATTAGCAATGTAACCATAGTTGGTGCCTGACTCTTTCAGCGACAAACATTGCGCTTTGAAGTCCCCTGGTTTTAGTGACACAACGACTGGGTTTTGCACATCAAAACCAAGCTCTTTAGCGTACTCTGCACACGCTTCTTTTGGCGCATTCGGGAATGGATGGTTATCGCCAATGTGCGTAAATTTCGGCGCACCTTGATTGCCCTTAGATTCCCAATCTTCTTTCGCCCACTTAACTAGCGCACGGCACGCATCTGAGTACGACGCACCATAAAAGAAATTATAAGGCGCTGGTTTCGCGGTTTTTGGGTTTTTGCCAGTTGGGTCAGTTAAGTGACCAGAGTAAGAAGCAGAGAACACCGGCACTTTGTCTTTGGTGACAAACGAAATAAGTGCTTCGGTATCCGCCGTACCCCAACCTTGCAGCGCAACCATGTCTTTACGCGCCACCCAACGTTTATAGTTAGAAATCGCCACTGGTACTTTGTACGCCATGTCTACTGTTTCAAATTCGAGCTCGGTACCGTTAATGCCACCGTTTTGGTTAATCCAACGCAATGCGTCTCGCACACCAGAACCATAAGGCTTGCTCACATAGGCCGTTGGTCCAGAAAAATCGACTAATTGCCCGACAAACACAGAATCTTTTGCCCAAGTTGCGGTAGTAAACAGTGCAGATGACAGCACCAACGTTGTCGCTAAATGTCCTTTGTTCATAACTCGTTGTCCTTGTTATTGAGGTATATTCCACTTAATTCCACGTTAATATGAGAACGGATAGTGTTTCCAATATGCTCGAATCTGTTGCCAGCGATGCGATAATCCTTGAGGTTCGAAAATGAGGAACAGCATGATGACTAAACCAATCGCCATCTCTTTGAAGTAAGCCAGACCATCAGTGAAAGCGGTGGTATCACCAAACGCTGAAAGCCCCGTTACGCCAAACTCTAAAACTTCAGGTAGAAGTACGATAAATATCGTACCCATCAGCGTACCTTTGACTGAGCCTAAGCCACCAATGATGATCATGGCCAAAAACTGGATAGACATCATGATGGTGAAACCTTCTGCTGATACAAACCCTAGATAATGTCCGTAGAGTGCGCCCCCGATGCCTGCATAGAATGCACACACTCCAAATGAGAGAAGACGATACTTGGTTAGGTTGATGCCCATGATCTCTGCTGACAGATAGTGATCTCGTACTGAGACAAACGCGCGACCGTCACGAGAACGGATTAAGTTTGATGCCCACATATACATGAAGATCAGCGCAAACAGAGCGATGTAGAAGAAGCTTTCGTCAGTCGTAAACTCAAAGCCAAACAAATTAATTGGGTTCGCGCTTGCACCGTATGAGCCGCCACTGAACCAATCTGCGCGAGCAAAGAAGTCCTCTAAAATAAACTGCGCCGCCAACGTTGCGATAGCTAGATATAAACCTTTAATTCGAGCGGCTGGCAGACCAAACAGCATCCCCACAATCATGGTTAAGTAACCCGCGAGCGGAATCGCAAACACGACTGGAATGTTAAACTGGTTATTTAGCCAAGCCGATGCAAAGGCGCCAAAGCCAAAGAACGCACCGTGACCTAGCGAGATTTGTCCGGTAAAACCAACCAGAATGTTTAAGCCCAATGCCGCGATACCGAGGTATGCAATCTGAATAAACAGGTTTAGGAAGTAAATATCCAAGACCAGCGGTGCTGCCAGCATGGCGATGACACCTGCAATCGCAAGGCTTCTGATGGTTTTGGTTTCAAAAATTGGCGTATCGCTTTTGTATGTGGTTCGAAAATCCCCACATGGGCGCATGCTAAGTTGAGCCATGTTATTTCTCCTTAAATACGCTCAATATCTTTGGTACCAAACAGGCCATATGGCTTGAAGGCAAGAATGATTAACAGCACATAGAATGGTGCGATGTTGTATAAGTTACCCACTTGCAGGTATTGGCTATCAAAAAACTCAGCCAAGTTTTCTAGCACCCCGATGGTAATACCACCGACAATTGCGCCGACTACCGAATCTAAGCCACCTAAAATAACGGCTGGGAAAACTTTGATACCAATAATGGATAGCGCGTCAGATACGCCGTTAACGATACCGATAACAATCCCTGCTGTTGCAGATACCATTGCCGAAATGGCCCAACTGATGGCGAACACTTTCTTGATGGAAATGCCAAGACTCTGGGCTACTTGCTGGTTGAATGCCGTTGCGCGCATTGCCAGACCCATTTTGCTGAATTTGAAGAACCAGTAGAACGCGCCCATGATGAGCATTGAGAAGATCAAGCTCAGAATGTAAGCAAACTCAACATTCAAACCTCCGATATTTACCACGTTGGTTTCGAACACTTGCGGGTACGACACAGCAGAGACACCGAATATCCACTTCATCAGCGCTTGGAAAAACATCGATAGACCGATGGTCACCATGATCACAGAGATAATCGGTTCACCAATCAACGGTCTGAGCACAATGGTTTGCACGGCGATACCAAAAATCATCATGAACGCGAGCGTGAGTAAAAAGCCAATAAAAAACGGTAACTGTAGGTGCACCAATGCCGCCCAACATACCCATGCGCCAATCAACAAGAACTCACCCTGAGCAAAGTTGACCACCTGGGTCGATTTGTAAATCAATACAAAGCACATGGCGACAACGCCATACAACATGCCAACGATCACGCCATTAATGACGAGTTGCAGTAATAAATCCGTATTCACTATGCGATCCTCCGTTGTTCGCTATCCACTAGTGTTGGCTCATGCTCAATAAGCGTTTCAATAACTAGCGACGTTTGAATGCGTGTTTTAGTGCCATCTTGATAAGTGATCACTGTATCGACATCGACTTTTGGATCGTCGCTGTAGATGGTTTCTATGATGTCTCCGTATTTCTCTGCAACCACACCACGGCGTACTTTACGTGTGCGAGTTAGCTCTCCATCGTCGGCATCCAGCTCTTTGTAAAGTAGAATGAATTTGCTGATCTTCTGTGCATCCGGTAGGGATTCGTTCACTTTTTGAACTTCTTCACGAATCGCTTGGTACACTTCTGGTTGAGCAGATAAGTTGGTGTAGTTGGTAAATGCCAAGCCGCGTTGCTCTGCCCACTTCGCGACGATCGCATAGCGAATACAGATGATGGCAGACAGCCAAGGTCGAGCTTTACCTACCACCACGGCTTCTGCAATAAACGGCGAGAACTTGAGTTTGTTTTCGATAAACTGTGGCGAATAACGGTCGCCATGGCTGGTTTCCGACATATCTTTCAGACGATCAATCACCACCAAGTGACCGGAATCTTTAAAATAGCCCGCATCGCCTGTGTGCATCCAACCATCTTGAACATCTTCATCATATGCTGCTTGGTTGTTTAAGTAGCCAGTAAACATGCCTGTACTTTTCGCGATGATTTCACCAACGCCATTGCTGTCCGGGTTGATGACTTTCACATCTGCATTATCAAACGCAACACCAACGGAATCGTAATCCACATCATCCGCTTGGTGCACGGTGTATGCGCCACACATTTCGGTCTGACCATAAAGCTGCTTAAGTGGCACACCAATAGCTTGTAGGTAACGGAAAGTGTCAGGCCCCATCGCCGCGCCGCCCGTTGCAGCAGATGTTAGGTTCGAAAAGCCTAAACGGTCTCGCAAAGCACGCAAAAGAATCCATTCGGCGAGTTTAGAACGTTTGCCCTGCTCTAACGCTTTGTTGGCTAAGCTCATGCCCAGTTTGTACATCTTTTGCTTAAACGGTGTCGAATCCATCATTCGTGCAGACACGTCTGCCACAATGTTTTCCCACACACGTGGCGCTAACAGCACAAAGTTTGGACCGATTTCACGCAAGTCGGACATCATGGTTTCTTGTTCTTCCACAAAGTTAACGATTTGACGAGAAATCAACGCCTGACCAACCACGTAAACCTGCTCCATAATCCAAGGCAAAGGCAGAACAGAAACGTAGTTGTCGCCTGGGGAACGAGGGTCTGCACGCAAGTAAGCCGCACAGTGATCCAAGAACGTGCCACTGTGTAGCTGAGCCAATTTTGGTTTAGAAGTCGTACCCGACGTTGTACAAAGAATTGAAAGATCGCTGCCTTTGGTTTCAACAACCATATTGAGATATTTGTCTGGGTCCGCTTTATCAATCAGCTGACCTTTTTTGTAGACCTGTTCAACATCAATCAATCTTGGATCATCGTATTTACGCATTCCACGAGGATCGCAGTAAATAATGTATTCAACGCTAGGAATTTCATCACCAAGCTCAAGCAGCTTGTCGCATTGCTCTTCATCTTCGGCAATCACGACTTTTGCTTTGGCATAGTTGATAAGGTACGCCACCTCTTCGTGCATAGAATCTTGATAGATGCCCAGCGAGAAACCTTTGATCGCATGTGCCGCTAACTCGCCCCATACCCATTCCGGGCGGTTATCACCTAACAAACCAACGACATCTTGCTCACCAATACCCAAATCTTGTAGTGCCAGTGCCATCCACTTGACGCGGTTTTCGTAATCCTTCCAAGTGAACTCTCGCCAAATACCAAACTCCTTTTCACGCATTGCGACTTGTTCGGGCCAGTTCTTGGCATTGTGTTGCAACACTTTTGGAAAGGTATCTAAGCGGGTTATATCTGCCCAATCATTATGTTGCTGTGCCATTATGCACTCTCCTCTAATGTCGGTAGCTCTTCGCCTAAGTACGCTTGTTTCACATGTGGGTTGGCCATCACTTCTTCAGGCTCACCCGTAGCAATGTGTTTCCCGAAATCCAAAACCAAAACGCGATTAGAGATGTCCATGACCACGCCCATGTCGTGCTCAATCATGATGATCGTGATATCTAATTCTTCATTCAGATCCATGATGTAACGTGCCATGTCTTCCTTTTCTTCCAAGTTCATACCTGCCATTGGTTCATCAAGCAGCAGTAACTTAGGTTTTAAGGCAATGGCACGAGCAAGCTCTACACGCTTACGTAAGCCGTAAGATAGCGTGCCTGCAGTCGCTTTTCGGATGTGCTGGATTTCTAGAAAATCGATCACGTCTTCCACATATTTGCGGTGCGCCATCTCTTCTTTCTGCGCATTGGAGAACCAATAGAGTGGCCCCGTGACGAAGTTATTTTTCAGTAGGTGGTGTCGGCCAACCATGATGTTGTCCAGTACCGACATATGAGAAAAGAGCGCTAAGTTTTGGAAGGTTCTTCCCAGCCCTAACTCAGCTCGTTGGCTTGGTGTACGTTTAGTTACGTCATCTCCAGCGAAGATTACAGAGCCTTTGTTTGGTGTGTATCGACCAGAGATGCAATTGAGCATTGAGGTTTTACCTGCACCGTTTGGACCAATGATTGAAAAAATTTCCTTTTCATTCACATGGAAGCTCACGTCAGTTAAAGCTTTCACCCCACCAAAAGCCAATGAAATATCGTTTACCTGCAACAGAGGCGATTCCGATACCATAGTTGATCTCCCTTTCGTTATTTTAAGTGCGTTCCATTGAGCACTATTTGATCAAACCTAACTTTGATACTGGTAACCGCTTTTACACCTATGCATCAACTTTGTATTCAGTTTACGTAAACGTCAATTTAAAATCAGAATAGTGCCTGAAAGATTAAGTTGCAATCGAGTTCATTGAGAAAGATTTGAACTAACGCAAACTTTAAGTAAATAAATTGTTAATAAAAATTATTCTCAAACGCTTACATATTTGGATAGTTCGGACCACCACCACCTTCTGGCGGAGTCCAGGTAATATTTTGACTTGGATCTTTGATGTCGCAGGTCTTACAGTGGATACAGTTGGCCGCATTTATTTGCAGCTCTGGCTGCTGCTCCCCCTGTACGATTTCATACACGCCAGCCGGACAATAGCGCTGTGCTGGCTCTGCATATAATTCAAGGTTCTGCTCAATAGGGATCCGCTGGTTCTCCAGTCGTAAGTGGCATGGTTGATCTTCCTCATGGAAGATATTGGATAGATAAACGGAAGAGAGGCGATCGAAACTTAACACGCCATCAGGCTTCGGATAGACAATTTCATTGCTGTTTTCCGCCAATAACAGAGACTGATGATCAGGCTTATCACAGCGGATATGCCACTTAGCTTTACCTTTTAACACGTTATGTTCCAGCAGCGCTAAACCACCGCCCAGCCACGATCCAAAGCGGTGGATTCCACTTGAGAAGTTACGTGCTTGATAAAGCTCTTCATACAGCCAAGACTGTTTGAAATGCTTTTGATAATCAGCAGTAACTGACTGACTCTCAAGGGCTTCACATACTGCTTCAGCGGCAAGCATTCCAGATTTTATTGCGGTGTGTGTGCCTTTGATTTTAGCGCCGTTAAGTGTTCCTGCATCACAGCCAATTAACAAGCCACCAGCAAACTGCTGCGTGGGAAGCGAATGAAAGCCGCCCTTGGTAATCGCTCTCGCGCCATAGCTAATACGCTTCCCATTTTTGAGGTATTGCTCAATCAACGGGTGGTGTTTAAAACGTTGAAACTCATCAAATGGACTCAAGTGCGGATTCTTATAATTCAAGTCAACAATCAACCCGACGGCAACTTGGTTTCCCTCTAAATGGTAGAGATAACTGCCACCTGTAGCTTCATTTGATAACGGCCAACCTAATCCGTGCACTACTAAACCTTGCTGATGCTGCTCTGATGGGATTTCCCACAGCTCTTTAAAACCGATAGCGTAGTGTTGAGGCGTTTTCTCTTCAGCAAGATTAAATCGGTTAATCAACTGCTTACCAATATGCCCCCGTGCGCCTTCAGCAAATAAAGTAAACTTCGCTCGCAGTTCAATACCAGGTTCGAAATTTCCTTTTTGTTCACCATTTTTATCTAATCCCATATCGCCCGTGATCACGCCACAAACACGACTATCTTCATCGATGATCGCTTGACTGGCGGTAAAACCTGGGTAGACCTCCACCCCCAAGTTCTCAGCCTGCAACGCCATCCATCGGCATAGACTGCCCAAACTTATGATGTAATTACCTTTGTTATGTAACGTATTAGGCACCGCCCAAGAAGGCAGTTCATGACCATTGATGTCATTGCCTAGATAGTAGGTTTTATCTTGGTTTACTTTGGTATTGAGCGGAGCGCCTTTCTCTTCCCAGTCGGGAAAAAGCTCATCCAAACTCCGCGTTTCAAACACCGCACCCGATAAAATATGCGCTCCAACTTCAGAACCTTTTTCTACCACGCAAACAGAGAGGTCTTGTTTTTTTTCTGCTGCTAATTGTTTGATTCGGCATGCCGCAGACAAACCTGCGGGACCAGCGCCTACAATCAGAACATCAAATTCCATGCAGTCTCTTTCCATGATTGCATTCCTTTTTCTTTGCATGTTGCCAACTTGTTAAGCGACAATATATTTAAAGTTGACGCAAACGTAAAGGTAAATTAACATCATTTTAAAGACGTCATCACATCGTCTTCACTGTAAACACATAGTCTTCACTGTAAAAAGGAATCTAACGTGAAAATACTAGTGCCAATCAAAAGGGTCATTGATCCCTACGTTAAAGTTCGCGTGAAAGCGGACCATAGCGATGTTGAAACCAATAACGTCAAGATGACGATTAATCCATTTTGCGAAATAGCCGTTGAAGAAGCCGTACGACTAAAGGAGCAAGGTATTACAGATGAAGTCATCGTTGTCAGTGCCGGCGGTAGCCAGTGTCAGGAGCAACTACGTACCGCGCTTGCATTAGGCGCCGATCGCGCTATTCATGTCGATACTGAAGACAAAATAGAGCCATTAGTTGTTGCTAAGCTGCTCAAAGCTCTAGTTGAGCAAGAACAAGCACAGCTTGTGATTACGGGTAAACAATCCATTGATACGGACAACAACCAAGTGGCTCAGATGCTGGCCGCCCTACTTGACTGGCCTCAAGCAACTTTCGCTTCCGACGTGAAGATTGAAGATCCAAAAGTTCAGGTCGTGAGAGAAGTGGACGGCGGCTTGATGACGGTCGCGATGAACTTACCTGCGGTGATCAGTACTGACTTACGCCTGAATGAACCGCGTTTTGCCTCTTTGCCTAATATCATGAAAGCTAAGCGCAAGCCGTTAGATACCATCACACCTGACAGTCTGGGTGTTGAAGTGGTATTTAGCCAAACCATTCAAGAAGTCACACCGCCAGCGCAAAGAAAAGGTGGCATCAAGGTTGAATCTGTCTCAGAGCTTCTCGATAAGCTGCGTAACGAAGCGAAGGTGATTTCATGAAGAACTTAATCATAGCAGAACATGACAATAACCAATTGCATGCGGACACACTCAAAGTGGTTAATGCAGCAAAACAAGTCAGCCAAGACAATGTTTTGATCGTAGTGGGCCACCAGTGTGAAGAAGTCGCTCAGCAAGCTTGTCGCGTTGATGGTATATCAAACGTAATTTGTGTCGATTATGAACAACTTAAGCATCAATTTGCCGAGAGTATCGCACCTATTGTAGTGAGTATTGCTGAAGGCTTTGACGCAATCTGGGCTAGCTCATCATCAAAAGGGAAAGACCTTGCACCGCGAGTAGCAGCGAAGTTCGGCGTTGGGCAAATTTCCGATATTGTCCAAGTTATCGATGAAAACACTTTTATCCGCCCTATTTATGCAGGAAACGCATTTGCCAAAGTGACCACCAGCGACAAGGTTCGCGTCATCACCGTGCGCGCGTCTGCGTTTGAGCCGGTTACTTGTCACAACCAAGCTGATATTAAGCATCAGCAGGTCACTATCTCAGCTCCAATGGTTGAATTGGTTTCTGCCGATAAAACCGTGTCAGAGCGCCCTGAATTAAGCGCGGCAGAGGTGGTTGTGTCAGGTGGACGCGGAGTCGGTAGCAAAGAGAACTTCGCGTTGATCGAACAAGTTGCCGATAAACTAGGTGCTGCCATTGGCGCTTCTCGTGCGGCAGTTGATGCCGGGTTTGTTGCCAACGACTTACAAGTGGGTCAAACCGGTAAAATCGTTGCACCTAAGCTTTATATAGCGGTTGGGATTTCCGGTGCCATCCAGCATCTTGCAGGAATGAAGGAATCCAAAGTGATTGTCGCGATCAACAAAGATCCAGAATCTCCTATCTTTGAAGTTGCTGACTATGGATTGGTTGGTGATTTATTTGAGGTACTACCTCAGCTTGCCGAACAACTTTAAACGATCAGATAAGGGGCGAACACTGCTATGTTCGCCCCTTTATTTTGTTTTGGTCATATTCAAAAGAATTGAAATTAGAGGGACCTATGCCAAATTCTGCACCTATTTGGTCACCATCTGCTGAGCGCGTCAGCAATAGCAACTTATTACGGTTCATTGAAAAGGTTAATAAAGACAAAGCCGAAGGTGCCGTACTCAACAATTACACGTCTCTACACCAGTGGTCCATTGAGCACAATGATGAATTTTGGCGACATACTTGGCAGTTTTGCAACGTAATCGGAGATATAGGTTCGCAAATCAAGAGCCTTGGCAGTCCCAAATGGACACAAACAGGTTCTAATCATCACCATGTAAATAGAGACACAGTATGGTTTGCTGACGCCACGCTGAACTACGCAGAGAACCTCCTATCTCAGGCTGAGCAATCACCAGAGCGTGAGTTTATTGTTTTTAGCAATGAAAGCGGTGAACACCGACAACTCACCGGTAAACAGTTGCTTGAACAAGTTTCTGCCATTCAACAATGGCTACTCAATTGTGGTGTCGGTAAAGGCGATGTCGTTGCGGGTTATTTGCCCTACCTTCCTGAAACCGTTATAGCCATGTTGGCTACTACAAGCCTTGGCGCTATTTGGACTTCAACCTCTCCTGATTTTGGTATCGATAGCGTCGTAGAGCGTTTTGGTCAGGTTAAGCCGAAAGTTCTTTTTTGCTGTGATGGCTACCAGTTCGGAGGCAAAGCTTTCGATATGACGGACAAGAACACCACTCTTAGTAGTAAGTTAAGCAGTGCCTCCGAAGAGACTACTATTAGCGTATGCCAAATCGAATATTTACAAAACGCTAAGAGAGCTACCACTTCTGACTTTGTCTCTTGGTCCGATATTACTCACCACTTTTCTCCACAATCAATTCAATATCAACCAACGCTGTTTAATGACCCATTATTCATTTTGTATTCTTCTGGTACAACAGGTCAACCTAAGTGTATTGTTCATTCCGCAGGCGGTACCTTGCTCAATCACCTCAAAGAACATCAACTGCATTGCGACATCAAATCGCAAGACAAGGTTTTCTACTACACAACATGTGGTTGGATGATGTGGAACTGGCATGTTTCCGCTCTTGCGAGTGGTGCAGCCTTAGTGATTTACGACGGTAGTCCGGTTTACCCTGATCACTCCGTCTTATGGCGATTAGCTGAAGAACATAACGTGTCGCTGTTTGGTACTTCAGCGAAATACTTAGAGGCACTGGAGCAGGCAAACTGCTCTCCAAAACTAGAACATAACCTGAAGTCACTCAAAACTCTGTGCTCAACTGGTTCGGTGCTTTACCCAGAACAATTTAATTATGTCTATCAGCACATCAAGCAGGACTTGCATCTCGCTTCTATCGCTGGCGGCACAGATATTTGCGGATGCTTTGTACTTGGAAACCCTATTTCACCAGTTTACAAAGGTGAATGCCAAGGCTCAGGGCTGGGAATCGACGCACGTGTTCTAGAGGATGATGGACATACTATTACGCAAAAACGCGGCGAACTGACTTGTAATAACTCGCTACCTAACTTCCCTATTGGCTTCTGGCACGACAACGGCGAACGTTATCACAACGCTTATTGGAGCAAGTTTACCGATATCTGGCACCATGGCGACGATGTGATGCAAACCGAACATGGCGGCTTTATTTTTTATGGCCGTAGTGACGCAACCTTAAATCCAGGCGGCGTACGCATCGGTACCGCTGAAATCTATCAGCAAGTGAACGCGTTACCCGAGGTTGAAGACTCCATCGCTGTCGGCAAGTTAAACCAGCAGTCTGAAGAAATCTGGTTACTAGTAAAACTCGCTCACAACGTCGAGTTAACCCAACAACTCACCGATTCAATTCGCCAAACATTGAAAACAAAATGTTCACCGCGCCATGTCCCACGACAAATTTTTGCTATCAGTGATATTCCTAAAACGCGCTCAGGCAAATTGGTTGAGCTAGCAGTGAAACAATTGGTAAACGGACAAGCTGTAAAAAACATTGGTGCTATTGCTAACCCAGAAGTGCTGGAAGAAATTAAAACGCTTTTCAACATAGAAGGCGCCACCGTCACTTAGAGACCCAACAAGTCTTCCCACAATACAGACGGGTATAACCTAACTATATTTTAGCTCGCTCGATAACTCCTCCCCACTTTCGTGGAAACTGAGCGAAATATGCTTCATGTACACAAAAAAGGTGAGATAATTCTATCTCACCTTTGAGCCATATGAGCTGGAGCATTAGTTTGGGGGTTAAGCTTTTATCAGTTGGCTCATATCTTCGCGAACTTGTGGCACCGTTAAACCAACGATGATTTGAAGGCTCTCTTGATTTCTAACAATATTCACCGCTCCGTGCTGTGTGAAAAATGCGTTCTCCTTTACCAGAGAGACATCTTTAACTTTAACACGCAGACGCGTCGCGCAATTAGTTAACAATTCAATGTTTTCTTTTCCACCCAAACCTTCAATAAAGGCACTAGCTTGTGACGGACTTGCGCTACTGTTATGGACCGCTTTCGCTTCTTTGTAGTCAGCTTTGGAATACAACTTACTATCTGCACCTTCACGTCCCGGAGTAAGTATGTTGTATTTTAAAATAAGCGCGCGAAACGTAACAAAGTAGACACCAGTAAACATGAGACCAATAATAATCTGAATCACGTATGTTCCTGCATGGTTACCAGCCAAAGGCAACCAGTTTTGGAAAATGAAGTCTATCAAGCCAGTCTGAAAGTTACCGGAAACACCAAACATAAAGGCGATCGTTGCCATTGTCGCAGATAACAACGCATGCAAAGCAAACAGCGCAGGTGCGATAAATAAGAATGTAAACTCTATTGGTTCGGTGATCCCTGTAAGAATTGCTGTGATTGCGGCTCCGAGCACTAACCCCATCACCATCTTTTTATTTTCTTTTTTCGCAACTGAATAGAGTGCTAGTGCGATACCCGTACAACCAAACACTTTACCCATTCCCGTCAACATCAAACCACCCTGAGGAAATTGTGTCGTTAAACTTTCCGAGCTCTGGGCGAATGTCTGTATATTTTGAATCCAATAGGAAACCGTTCCGCCATCGACTGCAACAGGCCCATAAAAAACGGGACCATATACGAAATGATGCAACCCCGTTGGTATCATTATTCGCTCTAAAAACGTAAATAGCCATACCCCTAACGATCCAGCAGAAACCAAAAATGATTGCAGATTGTTAATACCATGCTGAATACTTGGCCAAGTCAAACAAGTTAGAATTGCCATCACGACCATAATTGGGAAGCTAATGATCACAACCAATGGCGTTCCGCCAAATACAGCCGCCCAATCCGGTAGCTTTTTATCAAAGAACCGGTTGTGAACCCAAACAGAGAGACTTGCAATTAAAATCGCACCTAGCAAGTTGGTATCAAGCGTTAGAATGCCACCAACTTCAGTCAAACCTCGCTCACCTTCCGTATAGTTCACGCCCAGTTCTGGTCCCCAAAATTGAAAGATTCCACCAATAACGTAGTTAAACGTAATGTAGGAAACAAGTGTTGCAAGTACAGCGCGACCAGATGCTTTTTTAGCTAAAGCGATAGGTAACCCAACGGCAAAAATAAGTGCCATATTTTTAAATACAGCGAGTGATGCCTGTAAAATGATCGTCGAGACTTTAACCCAAGCACTCCCCTCTAGTGCCCAAGGAAACACTTCTTGATTTAACAGCACAACAGAGAAACCTAATAACATGCCCGCTGCTGGAAATAATAGAACGGGAACAAACATCGCGGCCCCGAACCTTTGAATAATGTCTTTCATATAAACCTCTTGTTTCATTCACGGAGCCTACAAGTAGGCCCCGAACGTCCAGTTGTTATTGAAAAAATTGAGGAAGGTAGGCTTTATTTTCTTCTAGTAATTGTTTTGTTATTTCTTTAGCTTTTGGCACATTAACCACGGTACGGTTAAGTGTGAGTGCATTAATCAGCTTTTGCTGACTTCCTTCGTACCAAGCATCCACGACTAATTTCTCGTAACCAAGTTGGCTTTCAATCATGGCTTTTTGGAAGGTTGGGATTTTTCCTACAGTAAAAGCTTTCGGTCCATCACTAGTTAGCGCAGCTGGAACTTCTACCATGGCGTCATTTTGTAAATTTGTAATAGCACCATTATTCGGTACGATGACGAGATACACATCGCTCAAGTTGTAGGCTAGCGAAGCCGCGACTCTCACCATGTATCGACCATGGATATCGGCATGCAGTGTTTCGTGCTTCGTGGTGCCCGCTTCAATTATTCTTGCGTTCAATTCGAACACTCGTTTCTCACGGCCGTTAATTACCTGCCTTGCGCGAGTATTATTGATATCCTCTTTCGCCACCATTTTTTCAGGGTACAAATAGTATTGAAGATACGTATTCGGCAAAAACTCTGGATTATCAGCAAGCATTGTTCTCATGTTTTTGAATGTGGCTTGCCACGATGGGTCATCCGCTATTTCCGCATCAACCGCACTGATCCCTTCTTTTAGGATGATATTTTTAATTTTGTCCGTTAAGTCTTCACCCTGTTTGTTACGAATTTTGGTAAACCAGCCATAGTGATTAAGCCCAAAATATTCAGGAACGAAGTCCCAAATTTCACATCCTAACAATTGCGCATAGCTGACCATAATCGCTGCTGGCATATCACAGATATTTAGAATTCGCTTATCATGCGGAAATTCACGATTTAAAGCTTCAGCGACAATTGCCGCCGGGTTGGTGTAATTAAGAATCCACGCATCTGGACACGTTTGTCGGATCTCGTTCACTAGCTGGATCATGTCGCCGATAGAGCGAAGTCCATATGCCATTCCTCCCGCGCCACATGTCTCTTGCCCAACACAAGAGTTGGATAGCGGGATTTGTTCATCGCGCTCGCGCATGGCCAACCCGCCAGTGCGGATCTGGATAAAGAAAAAGTCCGAATCTGCGAATGCGACAGATTTATCCGTTGTATAAACAAACTCTTCAACTTCTGGATAGTGTTCTCGCAATAGAATTTCAGTAGCTAATGCATTCGACTCTTGGCGTTTCTCATCTATGTCGTAAAACACGACTTTTGCGAGTGGAAAGTTATCTTTTTCGGCAATAAGGCTGTTCATCATACCAAGTGTGTATGTACTGCCAGCACCAACAATCGTTAATTTTTGACGTTTCATTTCGCTACCTCAAATGTTCACCCTGAAAATGTATAAAATAAGCATTAATACTTTTATGATACATTTAAAGTGTAAGCACAAAGATACGAGATAAAAATCACACAAAGATCCTAAGGAAAAGTATTAACTACATCTCAGATCACATTCTTGCTATCATGATCCAAGACTTAGCGAGGTATTATGAAACCCAAATACATAGACATTGCGGAACGATTAGAAAAAAAGATCAAAGATGGGGAACTACAACCTAAATCGATGCTTCCAAAAGAGAGTGATTTGCAAGAAGAGTTTTCCGTAAGCCGCGTAACCATCAGAAAAAGCTTACAAATTCTGGTCGACAATAATTTAATTAGTCGGACAAGAGGTAGTGGAACTTATGTAAACGATCTAAAAGCCCAACATGATGCCTTACATTTGCTGGGTTTTATCGAGGAAGTCAGTAAACAGGGGAAAACGCCTAGCTCTCAAGTCATAAAGTTCGAACTTAAAAAACCGAATGAACAGGTTGCTAAGCAGTTAAATCTCTCGCCCAATGATGATACATATGAAATACATAGACTCAGATGTATTAATGATGAGCCTGAAATTTACGAAGTCACTCATATGCCAGCAGTGTTATTTCCAGACTTGAGCATAGCCATAATGAATGGTTCTAAATATGAGTACATTGAAAATAGCAAAGGATTGAAAATTGCAAAAAGCAGTCAGTCTGTCAAACCGTATTTGTTAGATGCAGAGACGGCCTCATACCTGAATGAATCAGAAGCTTCCCCTATTCTAAAAGTTGAGTCCACTGGTTACCTAGAAGATGGTCGTGCATTTGAATATACCGTCAATTACTTCCGACTTCATCAATACAGCTTCGAGTTTATTTCAACTAGGACGTAGTACTATTCGACGCTAATGGTTAATCATTGCGCCAAATCTTATATCCGACCTCTCGCATTGCTCTGCCGAGCAGGTGGGAGGCGACTGGCGCAGTGAGAACGATAAACAACATCGTACCGATAACCCGAGAGATCACGGTAACTTCAGGGAGTGAGAAAGCGACCGCTAATAACAAGCAGCTCACTCCGACAGTTCCAGCTTTGGTCGCTGCATGCATTCGGGTATACAAATCAGGAAGCCTCAGGACACCTAGACTTGCAACCAAGGTCAACAATGTTCCTAAGCATAAAAATAGTCCAATCAACACGTCCATTATTCTTTCTCCTTTCTTTTAACGATCAAACGTGCAAATGCGATCGTGCCGAGAAATGCGACCAAACCTAATGTAATGGCGATGTCTAACAGAGCGTCCTCACCGCTGTCTAAGGTATAAACCGTAATAAATCCGATAGTGATAAATGAAATCAGATCTAACGCCACAACTCGATCAGCTAGCGTTGGTCCTAGAATTAAACGAGCAAAAGCCATAACAAAGCTGAGTAGTAGCCCAGAATAGGCAAAAGTGACCGTTATTTGCAGCCAACTATCCACGCGTCACCTCCAAAATTCGATGCTCTAACCCATCTTTAATTCCGCGAATAACCTCTTCATGTTCAGGTGCAAACATGGCATGAACGATAAGATACTTTTTATCAGCCGTAACATCCAAACTAAGCGTGCCCGGTGTTAAAGAAACCATGTTCGCCAGTAATGTGATTTCTAGATCAGAATCGACCTCCAGAGGGACATAAACGATATCAGGCTGACTCAAATGAGTAGGTGTCACGACGTCCCACACCACTTTCGCAACCGATATAACCATTTCATAAGCGAAGTACACCAATAACTTCAATGCAGATGCAAAACGTTGAAAATAGCTCGTTTTCAATCCAAATGGTTGACTCAACCTTAAAGCAAAAAAACCGACCGTAAATCCGACAACAAAATTCAGACTCGAATAGCTGCCATTAAGCATCATCCACGCTAACGCTAAGAAAAAATTGAGGAATAGATAGATCATGCATTTCCTCCTAACACCACTCTGATGTATTCAGTCGGATTTAACAGTTGTTCTGCAGCTTGAACGGAAAATTGATAAAAAGGCTCCGCCACTAAGCCAATGATTAGCGTCAACGTCGTCAATACAATAATTGGAACGCAGTACAACCAATGCACTTTGGCCTGCAGAGTCTGTTCTGGCTTCTCTCTAAATGGCTTTTTCCAAAATGCCTCACTCCAAATTTTCGTCATCGAGTAGACAGTAAGCAACCCCACCAATAACGCGGTACCTGCTAACCAGTAATATTCAGCCTGTATGCTCGACTTGATGACCAATAGCTTTCCCCAGAAACCCGATAGCGGTGGAAAACCGGCCAGAGAAAACGCAGGCACAAGAAACAAGAACGCCAACCAAGGCATAGCTTTATATACCCCACCCAAATGTTCAAGTTGACTAGAGCCATATTTGCGCTCGATGAATCCACCTATTAAGAACAAATTCGCTTTTACAATGATGTGATGAACAATGTAGAAAATGGCACCGGCTAAAGCTAAGGGAGTGTAAATAGCCAACCCCATGATCATATAGCCTATTTGGCTAATAATATGAAAAGAAAGAATTTTCTTAATGTCGAATTGGCTAGCCGCTCCTAAAACGCCCGTTAACATGGTTAGCCCTGCGACCCAAATTAACGTCGGTTGCCAGCCACTCTCGGAGAGCGGAAATACTAAGGTGAAGACTCTTATCAACGCGTATACACCGACTTTAGTAAGCAACGCGGCAAACAGTGCAACCACACCGCTTGGTAACGTGTGATAAGAAGCGGGCAACCAAGCAAATAAAGGAAAGAGTGCCGCTTTAATAGAGAAGGCAAACAAAAACAGCGCGGACAGCATCATGTTGATGCTCAATTCATTTTCCCCTACTTTGGTGTAGAGATCGGCCAGGTTCAAGGTGCCCGTTGCGCCATACAACAAGCCGATAGCAAGCAAAAATACCAGCGTCGAAATCAGGTTCAACATGACGTACTTTACTGCACCATCAACTTGAGTTTTCGTTGCATCTAACACCATTAAACCAAATGATGAAATGAGCATGACCTCAAACCAAACATACAGATTAAAAATATCTCCAGTCAGGAAAGCGCCATAAACGCCAGCAAGCAACATGTGCATTAACGCATGGTAATTGCTATAGGAGGGCTTTCGGTGAAGGTCCGCCATCGCGTAGAAAACACATATCGCACCAATCACCGCCGTTATCATCACCATAGCAACGCTGAGGTAATCTGCGACAAACACGATACCAAATGGCGCACTCCACTGACCAAAAGCAACGGCTTGAATACCATTATTTATGATGTTTTCTGTGAGAAAGCCCGCAACGAAAAGGTTCGAAATCGCACTTACACCGCTCAACCACTCAACACTTTTTGTTGAGCGACGGACGAAGAAGATAGTCAACGCCGTACTCAGCGAGAGAACAACCGGTAACGTAAGCAAAATCGAACTCATTGACCCTCCTCAGAACGTTGCATTTCATCGACGTTTGCAGTTCCAGTGTCTTTATAAGCTCGATAGAACAGCATTAAAGCAAAAATAAGTAGTCCAAAACCGATGACTATCGCAGTTAAGATAAGCGCTTGAGGTAAAGGATTTGCCGCGCTATCTGGTGGTAAAAGAGCATTATCGCCAATCAATGGCGGCTCTCCGGGCGTCAGCCTCCCAGCGGTAAAAATAGCAAGGTTAACCGCACTACTGAGTAACATGATGCCGAACAAAAGGCGCAAGATATGCTTTTCAAGCATTAAATAAACACCTGCTGCGACAAATACTCCAACGACAACACTCCAGACTATTTCCATCACTCTAGCTCCTCATTAATACGAAGCAGCATACCCATCACGCCACCTATAACGGCAAGGTAAACACCAACATCAAAAACCAATGGCGTCCCTAGGGGTATAACATCCTTCCACCACAGTCCGGTCAAAAACGGTTTATCAAACGCAAAGCTCAAAGCACCAGAAACTAAGCTCAATGCGATGCCAGATAACGCAATGAGAAACGGTTTGAAATACAACCTAGAACGAACGTATTTCGGTGATTCCGCGAACATGAGAAGTGATAAACCAATAACGGCAATCAACGCACCAATAAAGCCACCACCCGGTTCATTATGACCACGTAACAACAGATACACTGAAAATACGAGCATGAGTGCCGAAACAATGTGTGCCGTGGTTGCAAAAATTAATGATTGGATACGATTTTGCTTTTTCGCTCTTGTCTTAAGCAAACTCACTGCCGCAATCCCAGCAATAACAACGACGACAACTTCTCCCAATGTATCAAATGCGCGAAAGTCGACCAGAATAACGTTAACAATGTTTCGCCCATGTCCACCCGGGACACTGTTTTCTGCAAAGAAATCTGACACCGAAGAGTCCATCGGCTGAGACGTGATTCCTAACAAAAGTAAAGTAACCGAAACACCTATCACACCTGCTATGCAAATATTCGCTACTTTACGTTTTATTGAATGCTTGGGCACGGTGGCTAGACGCGGCATATGACGCATTAACAATGCAAGAAAGACCACCATTAATGTTTCCACTAACAGTAAAGTCTTCGCAACGTCCGGGGCGCTATAAATCATAAAAACAAGCGTGGTCATGAAGCCAATCATACCAAGCGCAGAAATCGCAAGAAGTCTTGCGTGGGACAACGTACATACGAGCGCAGCACCAATCAACAATAAGGCAATACCAATCTCATAGAAAGTGACACTTGAAAGTTCGCCAACCAAAGGCAGAGGAATAAGCGCTACCTGACTCAGTAACGCAACGGCAAGTACCGTGAAAAATAATAGGACATAGCGACTCAATTTCTTTTGCTGTAACCGCGCCGTTTGCCACTTCGCCACTGTCATCATGCCATCTAATAGTCGTTCAAAAATATTCTCCGCTTTGGGGACGAATAGATGTAACCGCTGAAAAAATGCAGACACAGCTGGATAAACACGGTACACCACATACCCCAACGCTAGCGTAATAACGCTTAACACTAACGGTACATTCACGCCATGCCATAGTGATGTCTCTTTAAGAGCTGCTGTGGGCAGAATGTCAGCAGAGCCCGGAAAAATAATATTGCGATCTAACCAATTCAAACCGAATAACGGAACTAGGAGGCTGCCAACTGCCAAGAGCAAAGGCGAGATCCACATGGCTTTTTTTGTCTCAACTGGCTTAGTTTCAATCGGCGCGAGATCACGGCGAGCAAAGAATGGTCTCGCAATAAGCATAATGGTTAGCGCGACCATCAGTATATTCACGATTAAAAGTACAAAGGCGATCCAGTTATTGAGCTCTACTGCGGACTTGTACATGTATTCTTTGCTCAAAAAGCCTAACAACGGCGGGAACCCCGCTTTAGACAATGCAGCCAAACTCCCCGCAACCATGCTGATGACGAGAACTGACTTCAGGCCGTACAATTGATCAATATCTCGTGTTCCTGTCGCTTTGTCGATATTACCCACCACCATAAACAGCGCAGCTTTATAGAAAGAGTGAGCGAGAATAAACATCAATACTGCACTAACGGCCAAATCTGTGCCCATACCTAGTAATAATGTTAATTTACCCAAAGCAACATTCGTGCTGTAGGCTAGCATCAGCTTCAAGTCAGTTTGTTTTAATGCGACAAATGTGCACCAAATGGCCGTGATACTCCCAGTGATGACTAAAGCATAAAACCAGATCTCGCTGTGGGCATAAACTGGCGATAAACGTGCTAATAGGTAAATGCCTGCCTTTACCATTGTTGCCGAGTGTAAATACGCACTGACCGGAGTGGGAGCTGCCATCGCGTTAGGTAGCCAAAAATGAAACGGGAATTGCGCAGATTTAGTAAATGCACCGAGTAGTATGAGCACTAGAGATGGGATAAACCATTCATGCTGCGCAATAGTGTCTGCCTGCTCGATAATGGTATTTAGCTCATAACTCCCAGCCATTGCTCCCAGCAAGATAAGACCAGCTAGCAACGCTAGTCCACCAGCACCGGTAACAATCAGCGACTGCAAGGCGTTTTTCCGAGACGTTTTATTTTCGTGATTAAACCCGATCAGTAAGTAAGAAGTGATGGTGGTGAGTTCCCAGAAAACAAATAACAACAGAATGTTATCGCTCATCACAATCCCTAGCATGGCAAGCATGAATAGGGTTAGATACAAATGAAAGGAAAACCGGCTATCACTTTCTCGTAAATAAGCCAAAGCGTAGATTTGAATCAGTGCGCCAATCCCACTGATCAGTCCCGCAAAAAGAAATGAAAGACCATCTAATCTAAAGCTAAGGTTGATATCGAGGCTTGGTATCCATTCCGCATTCCAGCTCACGCCTACAGGAGTATAGATATAGAAGAGAAAAGAGAAGATTAAAACTGGCAGCGCAGGGAAAATCAGTAAGACCAACTGATTATCTAGGTTTTTCGGCAGGTTTTCTTTACCCGTTATGTTATTCAACATCGCAGCCCATTCGTTATTATAAGAAGATACGCCCTATCCGGCGTAAATGACAAACTCCACTGTATTGTTTTAGCCCAAGCGCTTCAAAAACGATCATGAAACCAAGGGAAAAGTAGCAAACAGTAATCACTGAGTGCTACTTAGAGGAACGCCGATACAAACCGCTATTTGCTGTCTGCTACGGCATAAGAACGTAGGTCACTACTTACGTGTTCTTGGCTGAATGTATATGGATTATCGTCATCAGCTAACTCGAATGCATCGTAGGTGCAGTCACCGATATCATTTCTCGGACAAACATAAACATTCGAACGTTCTATCATTTCTGTGTGGCATTTCGGGCATAGGTTTTTCATGTCACTCTCCTCTGATAACTTATTGATACATTGATAATTCCATGTTCTAGAGATCCATCTCCCTCCTTTACCTAAAACATCACTTAAACCCAACTTTGTTACACCCCAATTACTGAATCGGTGAGACAAAACCATCGGGCTTAAGAGCGACCAAACTACAGTTAATCGATTGCAAAATATTTTCAGCCGTATTACCAATGACATAGCCAGATATACCAGTTCTCGCTAAGGTTCCCATTACCAGCACGTCTACCTCAATACTCTCTACGTAATCTGGAATCTTTTCGTCGGGTTTTCCATGCAGGTGGTGAATCACAATTTCACCTGTAATCCCAGACTCCTCCAACAGCTTTTGCAGAGCTTGTTTATGATCGGCTTTTGCTTTGTCGAGTTCATGTTTCAACTCAGCATCATCGACTTGAATCCAAGCGTTACCATTTAGGTAGTTTTCTAAGTAATACTCCCAGCAAGAAATCACGTGTAAACGACTATCGCAGGTGTCGGCAATCGAACGCGATAATTCGAGTAAACGCACGGCTAATGAGTGCTGTTCATCGCTTGCCGTTAATGGGTCGATAGCCACAGCAACACGGCGCTTATCTCTTGGCTTATCAATTGGTCGGTGCAACCAAAGCGGACAAGGGCATTTTCGTAACAGAGTCATATCAATAGCTTTGAAACCCTCAGCACCTTCACCGAGCGGTTCAGCTTCTTTGATGATGAGATCTTTGTTATCAGCTAATGCTTCTTTAATAATACAGACAGCGGGCTTTTCACTGCTTTTCACAGTAAGAGGAAATGCGAGATCCTCTTCAGAGAGTCCCAGCTTCTGTCTGTATTCGTGAATACTTTGTTTGAGGGAGTCTTGCAGCGATTGCTCATAACTTTGCTGATACTGGATCATGTCTGTTGGGAAATCAGGACACGCTATTAGCCCTGAGACAGGCACTTTGTTGCTAGATGCAATCCTCATCGCTTGTTCGAGGGCGTCACTATGGCCTGGCAATCCTTGTGTTGCAAAAAGTATGTTTGCGAATCGTTTCATACACACCTCCTTGTTTGGTTAAATATTAACCATCCACAAAGTATAATACCTAACGGATAATTGTAACGGCTTGTGACGTTGATGAAATCAATTCTCATTAAGAGACGGATATTGCTTCATTTTGTTTTACGTCACACTCTCCTTTCTTCACAACTATCGCCTTCGACCTAAATAAATTCCGCTACCTAAAATTGAGACCAAATAAAAACCCAAATTACTCAAAGTTTTTTCTCACCTTGAGTAACTTGGGTATAAGCAATAACACACTTAGTGTCCGGATTTAAATGGATGACCTAAATTTTCACGCAACTTAGTTTAAAGATGCCATCTCAATCACGAATCGATATGCAAAGTTTTACGGCTTTAGTGACCTAAAATCGCCGTAACTCAATGTTAAGGTTGTTGTTTTGTCGGTGCCAAAGCAATTTCACGAACACATACACCTTGCGGTTGCTGATAAGCAAACAGCACTGCTCGTGCAATGTCGTCTGCTGCCAACACGCCGCCCATATCCACCTTCCAGGCGTCATAACCATCTTTAATATCTTGAGACGTTGTATGTGAAAGTAATTCCGTTTCCACTGCACCAGGTGCAATCGTCGTAACGCGAACATTCGATGACGCAACTTCTTCACGTACGTTTTCAGAAATAGCATGAACCGCAAATTTGGTACCGCAATAAGCAGCATGATCAGGGAATGTTTTCTTGCCCGCGATAGAGCTGATGTTAATGATCGTACCACTGTTACGTGCTTTCATAGGTGCTAGGACGGACTGCATGCCATTGAGCAAACCAATTACGTTCACATCAAACATGCGCTTCCACTCCGATGCTTCCTGAGTATCTATCTGACCTAGAAGCATAACGCCTGCGTTATTTACAAGTGCATCTACCGGACCATACAACGCTTCAGCTTTCTCAATTGCAGCCTCAAAAGAAGCTTTGTCGGTCACATCTACCTTTTCAAAAAGCGTATTTGGTAAGTTTAATGCTTCCAAACGTTCTACACGTCTTGCTAACAAAAGAAGAGCATGGCCCTGTTCACTGAAGTGACGTGCAATCGCTTCACCAATGCCTGAACTAGCGCCTGTAATAACAATTAACTTTTTCATTTTGAATCCTTAATCGAACGGTTTACATCAGTGGCGGTAAGTTTAAGAAAACTTTGTTTGTTGATATATACCGACCTAGTTGAAACTCTGTTGTTATACTGCAACAATACTTTTTTGAATTATGAAGAAATCATCATGCAAACACACATCAACCTTGCGGATATTCGCTCTTTCGTCCTAATCGCTCAACTAGGAAACTTCACGAAAGCAGCAGAGCAACTTGGCGTTTCTCGCTCACACGTTTCACGTCAAATAACAAATCTGGAGCAACAGATTGGTGTCACTTTGCTACAAAGGACCACTCGAACACTGAACCTCACCGAAGCAGGCAAGGTTCTGTATAAACAGTGTGAAACTGCCCTTCACAATATTGATCAAGCTGTTATGGCAGTGGTTGATGATGTAGAAGACTTAAGAGGTGACATTCGTATCAACTGTGTGGGGGGCTATTTAGGAGAAGACGTTGTCGCAGATATCGTTGCTCAGTTTCTAATCCAACACCCACAAGTGAGCATTAACTTAGATTTTAGTAGCCATCGTGTCGATTTAATCGCGGATGAATTCGATATCGCTTTTCGAATGGGAAAGTTAGACGACTCCAACTTTATCGCTCGCAAACTGATCGATGTGGAAATGGGGACATACGCAAGCCCAAACTATTTAGAAACATATGGCTATCCTTCGCATCCAAAGGACTTAGAAAAACACGTTTGTTTGACAGGTAGTGTGACACGGTGGGCATTTGAGAACACGAATACAAAGCAGTCAACGGAACACCAGATACGTGGACAGTTACGATGTAAGAGTGGCAGAGTAATGATAAAAGCAGCCTTGGCGGGAAATGGCATCATCCGTGTGCCAGCACTTTATTGTCAACAAGAACTCCAGACAGGCAAGCTAAAAGAAGTGTTTACCAATTGGAGCATTCCGAGTGTGGAATTTTCACTCCTTTATCATCACGACCGACATCAACCAAAACGCATCCGAGCCTTTGTTGATTTTACCACGCAATACTTTCGCAAACTGCAGAGTAAAGACAAGTAACCTGCACGTTGGTACCTGTCTATGTATGCTTTATAGGCTGAGCCTGTGAACCTGGGGGTTGTTCTAGAAAGAGTGTGAGCATTTTGACGCTTAAGGCTTGGTTTTCATAAACGTCAGAGGTGTTTGTCCAGTTTGCTTTTTGAAAAAAGCAATAAAAGCACTGTCTGACGAAAACTCCAGCCAATCGGCAACTGCGCTGACTGGCATGCCCGTTGATAACAATTCAACTGCTTTTAAAAGCCTCCACTGTTGCCGCCAATCTTGATAATTCATACCCGTTTCCGACTTAAATAATCGTGTTACCGTCTTGGTGCTTGCCCCAACTTTGCTTGCAAGAGTAGTAAGCGAAGGAGCTAGAAATGAAGGTTCAACCAACTCTCGACGAAACGTTGTTAAGCGCCGATGCGATGGCAAAGGCAACTGAAACGAATAACGTTTCGCAGCATAAAACTCCTCCCAAAAAAGCGCCGTCGTATTTACCATCTCGCTGCTAGGCTTATCCCACTCCCAAAATGACATTTTATCAATAAGAGCTTGGAGTAAATTATTCACTTCTATCATCGTGATCTTACTCGGACAGGCAAACTCCTCACAATCAAAATACAAAGATCGATACGCCACCACATTCGTCATTAGTGCGCGATGCGGCGTATTAGGTGGGATCCAAACCGCCTTTGTCGGTGGCAAAATACAAATCGAGTCTTCCAGAGCAAAACTCATACAACCTTGAGGTGCGTACAATAACTGCCCTTTTTTGTGCTGATGCATACCTGAGTCGTGCTTGCCAATATCCGCAGCAATTCCCACTACACAATTAGAAATTTTGTCTGCATCAAATTGTGTTTTTTCGTTAATAAGCGCCATTTTGTCCGAATGTTGATGTATTTGGTTTTTATGTTGTTATTAGATCAATCATAGCTTCATTTATACTGCCCGCCAACTTAATTAACGATGGGTAACAATATGAATACTAAGCCCTCTTTATGGCTCATGCTGGTTATGTTGATGTTTCCGCAAATTGTAGAAACCATCTATAGCCCAGCGTTGAGCTCAATCGCTCTATCATTTGATGTAAACCACGCACAAGCAGCCCAAACATTGTCGATTTACTTCCTAGCTTTTGCCATTGGCGTTGTAGTTTGGGGAGTTCTCGCAGATAAACTGGGAAGAAGGCCCACCATGCTTATTGGGCTCTTTATCTATGGCTGCGCATCTTTACTCGCAACTCAAACCGAAAGCTTTGCTGTTGTCATGGCCGCGCGAGCCCTAAGCGCATTTGGTATCGCGGTAGGATCCGTTGTCACACAGACCATGCTTCGTGACGCGTTTGACGGTCAAGAACTGAGTAAAGTCTTTAGCTTAATGGGGATGGGTATATCAATCAGCCCGGTAGTTGGCATGCTATTAGGCGGGCAGCTTACAGCGCTTGGTGGATACCGTTATGTGTTTTTTGCCTTGTTTTTAATCGCGTTAGTATTGCTCGCTTATAACGTTATTAAGCTTCCTGAAACACAGAAGGAACAGACACCAGTACGGTTGCATCAACTTAGCTGGGAAATGGTAAGAGACGCGCGAATTTGGCGCTCAGGATTATTGGTTGCTTTGTATAACATTGCTCTATTTTCTTATTACCAGCTTGGCGCATTTACTTTCTCAGCACTTGGGTATAACTCCGAACAATTTGGATACAGTGGCATGGTACTGGGGTTAGGCACTCTGCTTGGGAGTTATTTAAACAAATCCCTAGTGTCCAAAAATGTTCAAAAAAGCCAGCTACTTTGGTTCTCAGCAATATTGATTAGCGTTGGATCAGTCGGTGTGTTGATTCTGAACCAATCAATCTGGTTTGTTGCTCCAATGGTGTTAGTCGTCATGTCTTACGGGATTGCGATACCCAACATACTCAGTGATGCACTCGTTAATTATAAACAACAGGTTGGCAGCGCAGGCGCTTTATTTGGGCTCATGTACTACATCATGATCGGGACGGGATTAGCGATGGCTGGAACAGTACAAAACTTAGGTGTCGTTCTATTATCATGTAGCTGTTTAGCGATTTTATTAGCGTTTTCTAAAAGGCAAGTTCATACCAACTTGTGACCAGATACTACGCATTGCTTGCCTAATCTTCCGAAGATTGGTCTACATCTTTTCTAACGGTTAACTAAAACGTAAATAAAAAGCGCCTGTCGGCGCTTTAATTATCCATAGATCTTATTGCCATGTTGGCTCACCGTACTCTTCACAACGTTGCTTGTCGTAATTTTCAATGCGCCCGCGTTTACCTACAAACTGAACCTGAACAACCATTCCAGCTTCAACATATTCACTGAAATAATCGCAAGAAACACGAAAACTAGTATCGCGTATAACAATTGGTACCCATTCATAGCCGCCACTGCGTGGTAAGTAAGACTTGAAGGTAATGACCCCGTCATCTGAAACGTTGATTTCTTCATCATATTCATTCAACTTATAAAAACGTTGTCCATCAAACTCTGCCTTTGCTTTTTCAATTATTTCCTTCGTTGCTGTCGATTGCATCGGCGTATTTGAGACCAGTTGACACCCAACAACAGATGTCAATACGGACAAAGCCAAAGCGAGTTTAGTTATTTTATTCATTTACCTAACCACTGTATAATTATTCAACACTTACCATTTTAAAAGGAGGGAGACCATACTTTATTTTAAAGAAAATAAAAAGCGCCTTTCGGCGCTTTTTATCTGAACATTTCTTATCCAAACGTCTCGAGTAGATTTTCTAGAAAAGCTAACTTTTTATTACAATGAATTTTATTTAGGCTCTCACCGGAATCTATTGCTATTTAACCCCAAGCTTCAAACTCATTAGGCTTTACGTGTTTTATTTTTAATCTAACGTTGGGATCCAGAGCTGTTTCAGTTCCCAATTCACAGTAGTACTCAACAGCATTTTCATCTTCAATCATGTCAACGAAGCTAGCAACGACACTCAACCGTCCACCACCTCTAGTCAATGAAAAGTACGCATTCTTGTTTTCATTTACTTCAAATTTCAAAGGAATGAATTCAGGTTCTTCAAGAGAAATATCTATCCATTTATAGTTATCTAAA
Organism: Vibrio sp. Vb1337; assembly: GCF_033338715.1. Taxonomy (NCBI): domain Bacteria; kingdom Pseudomonadati; phylum Pseudomonadota; class Gammaproteobacteria; order Vibrionales; family Vibrionaceae; genus Vibrio; species Vibrio sp. Vb1337. The sequence continues at coordinate 108,988 of NZ_JAWOTD010000002.1, forward strand.
CTCTTCCCCTTTCGTGGGGCATAAACTGTTTTCAACCCATTTTCGTCAACAACGAAGTACATCGAATTCTCAGCTTGATTAAAGCAAGCTTTCAAACTGCCACCTTTATTTTCTAAATCACACGTAAATATGACAGAATTTTGGTTGCAGCTTGCACTTACAAAATTTGAAAACGACACAATAAATGAAAACCCGACCATCACAATTGATTTATAAATTTCATTGAATTTAAGCATTTCAACTACATTAAAAATAAAAACAATATATTCACTTTATATTAAAATAGTCTTCATCAGGGAATTTTTCGTTGGTTTTGTTAGTACTATACTTTCCATTATATGGATTAATCGTCAGTTCTTCACCATTATTATCAAACTTAAACTGCCTTCCATCAAACTCTCCCTTTATCCTTAAACTTACTCTACCTTCAATAATCTCAACATATTCATATCTTGATGAAAAACTATTCCAGCAAACATCTCGCCTATGTTCGTCATAATTAGCAGAAAAAACTATTGTAGAAGAACAATAATTCTCTTCTCCATTTCTATTCCAATACAAAATCCTATCTTTAGGTATATTCATATTAAAATTATCTCTCTGGAAAATGTAAGACAACACGCCAGTATAATTATTATTAGCGTTTTTTATTATTTTACCATTATCTCTGTCCAATAATGTATGATCGATAATATCAAAACCATAATCGTAAATGTCATAACTAAGGTTCAAACTACCAATCTCTTTTGGAACTTCTTTTTTTTCTGTGTCAAAAATAAAGTATGCTTCGCTATTTATATTACCATTAGTCAAGTCAACCAAATAAAGATCTTCATTCAATTTAATTAAATCGCTTGTGCCACATGAGTCAAAAAAGCTAAAATCATATGAAGTTCCATTTGCTTTTAGAGAATATTGACAAAAAGGCCCCTCAGCCTCTGTGAATTTTTGCTCTTGCGTAATACTGCTTTCCGCAAAAGAATATGTTGATAAAAAGATTAAACTAAATGTAATCATTTTATTCATTTATCATTAACTCCAGCTTGTGATGTACACTCTTACTTCTTTTATAGTAATTTTTATTGATCATTGAACTATCCTTAAGATAAAACTTACTAAAGTCATAGTTATCGGATATTGAATTACAATTAATCAACTTTGAAAGTTTTAATAAGTTATTTTTTCTCTCTAACAAATGATTGTAACCACCATTTACTGAGATCGTTACACGAAATAGATCATTCTTGGTAGCGAATGGACGAATATCTCCCCAAGCACTACCTTTTACCCAAAACCACCCTGAAGAATCTACTGCCGTGTGTAAATCTTTAGCAACGCTTTCTATCATTTCTTTTGTAAGATCTTTAGTATTCACACCAAAGTATTTAGCATAGTTTTCTATATGTGTTATCTGTAATAAACCACGTCCATGATAGAATGCACCACCTCTGTACTTATTCCATTTCTCTGGATATTTCCCGTTATAATAGTACTCTTCCGTCGTTTTGAAAAAATCACTTTCTTGAAATGCTTGAGACAGAAAGTGGATTTTATTCAAACAATCATCGATTTCATACGTCCTAAACATGTCATTCAAGCTATTTAATAACTCATCTAAAGAAACATTTCTCATACTGTCATAATGAGAGTTCTCAAAAATAGTTTCTTTTCCACCTAAGACTTCAAGTAAAAAACTCTTGGAAATATCACGATTACAGAAACATTTACTTTGGGTGTGATTTCCTACAAAAGGCCAATAATGCCAAAGGCTCTTATCATCGCTTAGTTGCAAATCACCTTGTAAATCTTGCATCCATGAGAACTTATCTGCTCTTTCCAGTTCGAATTGCGAGAAAAGATCAAAGCTATCCATCACTTGATCGCGCCATGGGGAGTTACGGTAGTCCTCTATAGTCACAAAACCAGCGGAGCACTTAATATCTAGAGCTTCCTTTGCGGTCTGATGGATTGATTCATAAAGACTTTGTGACGACGCTGTATGCCAATCTGTAGGATGTTTCACAATAAATCGCTCAAAGTGTTTACGCTTACCGTCTAAGTATACTTTGGCATCGCGAGCAGTGAACGAGGAGAAGTCCGTTACTTGATCTTCTGTCACAGATTCAAGTAATTGCTGAATAAACGAATTACTCATATCAACGGCACCGCTACTATCGGCCCCATCGAGAACAACAAGTGGATTTTCTTCCGCATTTTTGGGAGAAATCTGTTTTTTGAAAAATTCGGGCGGCTCCTCAAAAGAGAACATCTCGATATGCACACGATTATCTTCTTTCTTAGTTCCAATTGCATCGTTACTGTACTCATGCAGTCCCATGTAACCGATATCTTCCCCAGCTGAAACCTTTATCCCCTCTCTAAATAGGAGTGGGAGTAAAGAAACCACACTACCGTCCCTAATCATTGCCGCCTTGTCCGACATCCATTTAGGTTCTGAAACTGGTTCTGATAGGACAGCAGAGGAATCTTCTAAAATGTCAAAGTCACTATTGAGACCCGAAGCAAACCAAACAATCTTGTTTAACAGTGCTTTTTCGCTACCACTTGCCGATTTACCATTCTCTACCACACGGCACTTTATCATTTTGTAGGTATTTTTGTCGATCTGGTATGGATGGGTCTCCTTCTCTTCTGCATACAGGTATTCAAGTAATGTGCCTTTAGACATCGACTGTTTTTTTTCACCAGAATTAGTAGGCACATCACTATGTTTGAAAGTGCGTACATTTCTCGCTTCTTGTAAACGGTAACGCGTGGTTATAGATGAATTGGCGCCAATATCTGAAGGTGGCGCAAGGTGCATATAAAGTGTATAGAATTTAAATACATCTTCACTATCTTCGGGGTTTACAGCCTCATGCTCGATAAGCACAAAGTTATTACTATACTTAAACTCTTGCTCTTGGTACGTTGATGTTAGGTAATCAGGATTTATGCGAAATGCCACTATTTTTCCATCAAGCATCGCTTGAATAGGTCTGAGCCCTTTCCCCCACGGTAACATTTTTGATGTTAAATGAACGCCACTATGCCAACCGTACCCTTGTCCTATTAAATAACGACCGCTCTTAGCTTGATCAAACAATTTTGTAAAATCACTGAGCGTGTAGTAAGCGTCACCTTCTCGTTGCGCTATCGGAAAAACTGCATCCATGATTTAAATGTCCTAGTCAGAAAAGTTATCGTCAAAAGTGACAAATGATGGGCGGTTCAAGTTGTTTGACTTCGTGTACACCACCGCATTAACCCTACCTAAATTAGTAGCAAAGCTAGATTGGCTCGCTATGTTAACGGTACTCCCAAGGGCCATTGCCGATATAGAAATTAGGGTGTCATTTTTGGTTTCGAAAATTTGGCTAATGACGTCAGGAAGTGCTTGTTTGAAGTGGTTAAGTGCTTTTTTATAACCGTTTATACCCTCTTCAACAGAACTCAACGATCTTGCAGAAGCTTGGCTTTGTATGAAATCTAAACGACCGATGATTTCACTGTTTAGCTCATCGATGTATGAACAGATTTGATTGTTTATCAACGTCCATAAAACAAACTGCAAATACTTCACAGTATTCCCAGTCCCTAAAAAGCGAAGCTTCGCTAATAATTCATAGGGAGGCTCAAACACATCAGCTTGATATAAGACTCTCAATATATCGCCATTTTCGTGCACTTGCTCCAAGAGCAGTTCAACTAAAGGTTCATATTTCTCTAGCGCAGTAGTATCAGTTTGGATGTGATAAAGTGCCGAAACATAAGCATCAGAAAAATCTTTAGAGTGATTTTGACTAATCGCATAAGGAGACGATATACGGCTTTGCTCTAACACAATATCTTTAAAGTCATCATCACTGAAGGATGGGGACATCAATATCCCCCAGTCATTAGCAACCCCAACACGATCTTCCCAAAATGGCGAGCGGCGACCTGCGACAAACGTACAAAAATCATTCGGATCAGGGTAAGTTTCCGTAACAATATTTTCAGCTAAAGATTGGTTCGGGGTGTAAGAGTCTTGAGTTTCGCTGAGCACTAACCTGCATTCTTTTAGAGCGAGACCATTAACAGATACTTTTCCGCTAGAGTCCAGCACTCCACTCCCAATGACAGCACCTGAAGGTTCGACTAAAGAAAATTGTGCATTAGAGTAAGGGAGCCCATTTGGATATTTGCATTCTATATCCAGCGTATACGTCCCTTCCTGCTCTTCAGTCACAGAAACCGATGGGTTTTGTGCGCCACCCAAACACATAGTGTTAGCTTTGTTCATGGTCATTTGATCGGACAGGCGACATACGCCCTTACCTTCAAATTTAACCGTTGGTGAGGCTGAAATGAATTTTGCTTCAGCTTCTATCGTGCCAGAGGAAACGCCTTTTCTGTCACCGCCCGCATCGCCGGTACTTTTTGAGAACGTACTGCCCTTGATAGCGACACTGTTACCGCCATCCATAGAGACTGTCGTAGTCCCACCAGCAAGGTCTGCTGATTTAGCATTGTTGCCATAAGGGATAGGGACGACTGGCTTGCCGACCTTAGTTAAACAAACATCTGGGAGCGTTGCATTCGCTTCACCACCTGAGCCTTTATGAACTATCGAAAGTCCATTCGCACCAACTGTTACGCCCATAACCAATCCATTTGAATTTTATTGATTGAATGATAAAAGAGATCGCAAACTGCAATCTCTCTAAATAACTAGTGAATTTCACTAAAAGACCAGTGATATTCACAATAAACCCTAAAACTGGCAGAAGATCTCATTTTAGATCTCTGGTTATCTATACATTTCAAGCAGTTGCTGAAATTTTAAGTCTATGACGATGTAGGTTGCCGCATACATAAGCGCAAACGTCATCGCACTAAGACTTAAGATCAGCTTGGGTGAAATTACCCTTTTTAACGGCTTCTTTAGATATTTAGCTTTAAGGTTGATTAAAGAAACTTTTTCTTGTTCTGCTAGGCGGTCATCTCGCACTAATCGATAAATGGCGCTGCCAATTTCCGCTAACTTTTCGTTGCCACGCTCTTCACGGCCGTACTTGCCTTGGAAACCAAGTTGAAGCAATAAATAGAGAAACTCTATAACGTGACGGTATTTGCGAGGGTCGGCTTTTAAGCGGTCGAGAATAACGAAAAACTTGTCACCACCAGATGTTTCGTTGTGGAATTCAGACAGTAAGCTGTTCTGGCTCCAGTGACTATTTGCCCCCCACTCTTGTCGACAAACAGATTCATCAATCGCCGCACACAAGCAGTAACGAATAACAAGAACCGAAGCACGATCGAGCTCCATTTCATTAAGTTTTCGTTCGCCTTTTCGAATCTCACGTGCCACTTGTTCACGAAATGGCATCGGGTCATCAAGCCAAGGGATCGAAGACATACAAGACAGACTGGCGATCAACCATGAGAACTGGTCCACTAGCGGGTTAATACCCATGTTATCGATAGATAGATCTTGTACTGCGATGTTTCTCGACAAGTCAGGCGCTGGCATTACCTCCATTGGTTTGCCAGGCTCTGGTTGGAATAAGACTACGGTGACGTCGGTTTCTGCGTAACTCATAGACGAACGGCCCAAAGTTGCAATGATAAGTTAGCGAAATCGCCCGCAACGTGAATCGCAATCGCAGCAGTGTTCTTCAATGCCATCCACTCTTCGCCCGTTTTATCGAGCTCGAAATAGGTGTAGCCAGCGTGATACGGCAGCGCGCGTGGCACAACTGGCATTGGTTTGATCTCAATCCCAGGCAGTTGAAGGTTAATCAAGTCACGTATGTTATCGATAGAACCGATCTTCGTTTGGCTGACAAACTGGGTATGCAGAACATCCAAGGTCACGTCGGCTTTAACTGCGAGGATAAAGGTTGTCGTATCAATGATCTTATTGTCAGGGATTGCTGCCGTTCTGATGCCATAGTTCTGATCTTTTAAGGTCAGTGGAATTGCTCTTTGCTCAGACATCACGCTCAATGTCATTTTCGCACTGTCTAGGACGCGAGAAAGACAGCTAGTAAGATCACCATGATTGTACTTCGTAAACTCAATAGGTCGGCGTGTCGTTGAGCACAGCGTCGAAAGCTCACCCTCTGCCTGAAGAAGAATTCGATACAAAGACTCAGGATGCACAGCTTCTGTGCTTGCGAAATGCCAAAACAAGGGTTCGTATCGGTTGAGCGCTTGCAATAGCATAAAGTCAGAAACCGATGATACGCCTTGTTGATCCACCACCCCTAATCGCTGAACTATCGATTCCGCGCGATGCTTCAACATAGAAGCAAACTCGGTCGCAAATTTACTCAGTACTGTCGACGCATGAATATCGATGCAGGTAGGAATGAAACTATCATCTAAGATCACGCTGCCATCAGGCTTCACTTCTGAGATCTTTAAGATCGGAATAGACGTGTAAGCACTCTTATCTTCATGATCGTACATTAAGCAAAAGTTAAGCTTACCGACGACGATATTTGCCATGTCTTCCGAATCATAACAAGCGTCAACCGCTTCTTGAGATTCCATCGTATAGCGCGCACCGTCTTTTTTGGTACCAAATAACTCAGAGCGTTCCGATGGTAACGGACAGCACAAATAAACGACTTTATCGGCAATCGAAGGATCTACATCTTTCACTTCAGGCAGCTCAGCAAGCAACGGAAGCTCAAATGGTGTCCGGTCTTGTAAAATACCTTCAGCACGAGTAATACCGATTTTACCCAGTGCTAGTAACTGAGAGTTGATTTCTAAACGTTTAATTCCCCAATGCAAAGGCGATGCATTGGCACTCAGTAGGCTCGATAGTTTACTTTGCGAACGATCGAGTTGTTGAAAATGCTGCGGCTTCATGAACATTCCATCTTGCCAAACAACTGGATTGTATAAAGACATGTTTCTATCCCTTAAAAGTAAACCTGTTCAATGCCGCGAGTGTTATCAGAAATTAACTCACTGCCCTCTAACTTGAGCTTGATGTAGTACTCGCTCTTCTCTTCAATAACTTCCACTTTTCGCCAAGACGAACCATCAATATCACGAAAAGCCACTGAAAAACCGACGGCACGAGTGTCAGGGTCTAGCGTTAGCATTTCATGAACTTTTCCACCTGGCTGTATTTGATATTCGTAACGTTTGATGTACTCATCACCCAACGACGCTTTATCGCTCTCAAACAAGGCAAAGAAATCTAAGCTTCGGAACAATACTGGCGAACTTAATTCGTGAAGACGGAGAATAACTGGAGATGACTGGCCCCCATTTCTCACATTGAGTACAGGTGATGCCTCAATAACCAATTCAATCGACGAAGTTTCTGGTGTGATACCAGTGGACTCTTTAAATTGATCCCACATGGAACAACCGGACAACATGGCAAATCCGAGTAATACGGCGATACTACGCATGGTTTCCCTTAATCACTTTGTTATAGTTTTTCTTAATCAGCCCTTTTAAGGATGTTTCATTAAGCAGGCGACGATTATTAGTGTAGAAATCTAGGTATTCGGCCCACAGCTTTGACTTAGTTGAGAACAAAGACTGGCTAGCGACCCTGTTAGCAAATGCTACGGGATCGTTCGTTTCAGACTGTTCTAAAACGAGCTCATTCAGTGCTTTGTTAAACATAACTTGGTGGTCGTTCAACTCATCGAGCATTTGTTCAACCAGTTCATTTGGAGCCAGTAATTGCTGACTATTCAAAGTGAGCATTAGCTCTGCGATGTTCGAGTTAGCCTCACTCGCACTCTGCTCATCTTTTAACGATTCCACTTCGTGCAACTCTTTCTGTAGGTTATCAATACATAAACGCAAGCAAGTGCCCATTTGCTTGAATAACTGCGCCTCGTTTGTCATCAACTCTGGATTTCGAATACCCAAACCATCAAAAAACGCTTGCGCTATATCTTGAGAGCAAACGGCCGCATCAGCATCGACTTGTGCTTTCGTCGTAGTGTTTATCGCATGCTCTGCCGTAGGTATTTGAAGTTGCTGATTAGTGTTAGGAGAAGGCGTAAAAGATTGGGTCATCTCTTCCCATTTTGACCCTGTATTAGCCTGCTCTATGACCATCTCAGTTACATTAGGCGTACGATGTTGTCTTTGAATCGCGCTATCTGGGGCTACCGTGCCAGGTTGCATCACCTCAGCTGAGGCAATATCGGCTCTATGTGGCTTACCGCTTTCTGGCGCTAATGCGTCATTGACTGATGCGTTACTCTTGGTTTCCGCAGCCATCCAGTCTTCAGGGATTAGGCTTGGTTGATCAAATTCGGAATATATACTGAAACTGTCATCGACCACCTGACGCGTGCTTTCCACGGTTCTAGGTTGTTCAGATTCTGTACGCTCATTATCACGAATTAAGTAATCGTCATCTCGCTGCATCGAAAAGTTAAGGTGAGCAACAGGATCATGACAATCAATGTCATCCTGTTTAGTCTCCATAAACAAATCTTCTAAGGCACCGACTTTTTCTTCCTCTTCGACAACAGCATCTCCTAGACTAACCAGAGGATCGCTAGATACTCGCTCAGGAGCAATATCAGCGGCGATGTCTAGTGTTGAGGTAACGTGCTCAAGAGAAACACCAATCTCATATTGCCCTAAAGAAATGATGTCGCCATCAACTATCGCAACGGGTTGATTTTTTAGTATTTTATTCCCATTTACCATTGTGCCGTTAGTTGATACGTCACTTATATAGTAGGTATCTCCATACACGCTGAGCAAACAATGAGTGCCCGAGATAAAGCGGTTGTGATCGGCTAAAGACACGCTACAGCTTGGGGAACGACCTATCGAACCACCGCTTTCAGGCATTTCAATATGCTTTGCACCGGTGTATTCCTCTGGACACTTTGAGATAAATAAAACTAGCTGATTTGAGTACATTTACGAACCTCAAAAGAGCAAAGAAACTGATAGTTCAAGCCCACCAATTCCATCATTTACAACCGGAAGGATATAAGAGGCCTGCGGGATAATTTGTATATGGGCGTCAGGATTACTGCCTAACTTTATAGCAGTACCAAGGGTCACAACCGCACCTAACTCAAACTGGTCGATGTCTTCAACACTCTCATAACGATAGCCCTCTTGGTCTACTTGCCAGCGATTAGAATATTGCGAGTAACCGACAGACAAGCCCGCACCAACGTATGGCGTGAAAACACTCCAAGAAGTCAACGCATATTGAGGAACAACACGAAGTTCATAGTTCGTCGCTTCTTGATATAAGCCGTTTGCTGGCGCTTCAATATCTTCTGCTAGATAGTTTAGCCCTAACCACCAACGCCAACGGTTATTGTTTTCATCAATAGGACGAGTATGAACCAAGCCGAACCTAAGCGTATCCTGCTCACCACTTTTACCTTCATCGTATTTAATGCTATCGATAGTCAACATACTGGTAGAGAGTCCATATCGCTCCCCTTTTGCCATTGCAACAGAAGAAAATAGACACATGGCTGAAATCAGCCCAATTTGACTTGGTTTTAGCATTTCGTCCCTCTAGGAAAACCGATATTCTACTTAGAGGCGAAAGATATCAATTATATTCTCTTTTTCAATAAGCCTAAAAAAACACCTATAATTTAATACATTTCAACTATCAGGTTGGTTGTTTTACCTACAAACAAAAACTAAAGAACCGACTACAGATTAAGTGACGAGACAGTAAATCTTTCTATTTAAATAGAAGTAACAGAATTTGATTGCTAATTGAACAAAACGTAATCTCCGATAACAATTTAGTTACTTTTTAATCAACGTTCTTATCTTCATATATAAGTTTCTTCTTATAAATAGACTTAACTATTGATATTAATATTATGAACAAAGATCACACTAAAAGTAATTTAATTTCTTTTAATGAATTTTTATTATCTAATCCGCTTATTTTGTCTATAGAATTGCGGCAGATGTGCACTGCTTATAATTTAATATAACAGTAGTGAAATCCTATATAACTTAATACTTCTATATGATCAGTTGGAACTTTCCTTATGTTTTTTACCGACTTCGCTCGAAGACCAATCGATGAAAATAACCCAAGCGGCTCTAATCCTAATGGTTCTGAGGATTTTGACGAAATTAAACGTCAAATAAACAACCTGAATAAAGTCACAGGAAGAGTCTCGTGGAAAACGGTTCAAACACTCTCAAAAAAGATCTTGAGTACCCAAGCGAAAGACCTACGTTGTTGCTGTTACTTTACCGTTGCGTCAACCTATAACGACGGCTTAAGAGGCCTTGTTGAAGGGTTAAACTCAATACTTGATGTGTGTGTCGTATATTGGTTCAACGCGTATCCAGAGCATTCAAAGTCAAAGGCACGAATGAGCGCTATTGAATGGATGGTAGAGCATACTGAAAAACGAATTAATAAGCATCGGGCGTTACCAGAAGAGCTTCCATTGATAGAGGCAGCACATCAATTATGCTTGAGGATTGAGGAAGAGCTTCGTCTTCATTACGGTATTGAAGCGCCGTCATTAGGTCGCATTCGCCGTATTTTGAATCAATGGATTGAGCAGATAAAAGAACAACAAATTGCGGCTGAGTTACGCGAGAAAAAACAAGCCAACACTAGCGCTCCTGCAGCAACGCAGAAGGCACCTGAAATTAAAGTGAATGTGTCTCCGTCTCCGGCACCGGTGTCATCACCCAACCTAAATAGCCAAGAGAAAGCATCACCGGCAAAGTCTGGTCGATTTATGATCTACTTCGTTATTGGTTTGATTGTTACTGCGATATGTTCACATTTCATGTACGAGCAACAACGTTATCGAACATTGGAACAAAAAATTAATCAAGCTTCACTTAATGAACTTGTAAATTTGGTCGCCTCGTTAGATTACGAAAATAAAAAATATGCTCAGTCATTGAAAACGCAGGCGATTAATCGTGTCGATATTATGATGAATAACTGGTTTTTAGACTCGGCAAAAGTAAGTAACGTCAGCGAGCTCGATAGCTTGACCAATGAATTAATCGCGATCTATCCGGATTCGTCTTCTGCACAGCAACTACGTCAGAACTTTTTGACACAGAGCGCCCATTTAGAAGACCAGTTTATGGATGTTTATAAGCGATTCTCAGACGCAAGAACGGTGTTTGCCAACGTAGCTAGACAGAATGTAGATAAGAACTCTGAAAAGGCGTACGAATACAGTAACTCGTTATTCCCGCTTTTAGGTCGTATTGAATACGCTGAAAAGTATTCACAGCAAAAGGAAATTGACCGCGCAACCCTTTTACTGAACATCTACCTATATAAATTGAGTCAGCTACAAGCTGAAAAAACTGACAATAAATAACAATACAATTAAAGAAGTTTTAGGCTTATGTTCAAACAAAAACTGTTTAGAAATCCAGTGGTGATTTCTACTATATTGATGTTTTTAGTGGCTGTAATTATCACCACTATTTATCTGCTTTTTCTTGACGAAATCGATCAACTTTATCTTTGGCTGACCCTTGGTGCTATCGCCATTGTTTACGTCACTTTTCAATTCACATTATGGTTGAAGAAAAAGAACAACGCTAAAGCTCAACATTTGGAAACCGAGGAAGAAGCACTTTCTATGGTTATCCAGCCTCTTCTTGCTAACTCAGGCAAGAAACCAATTTACCTGATGCTTGGTAATAAAGGGTCAGGGCGACGTCAATTTTTATTTAATTCTAGTGCAATCAAACCGATGGATCGCACTAGAACCGCTAAGAATGACTTTTTTGAATGGTACGAATCTGACAGCGCTGTATACATCAAACCAGACCAACGCTTAGTGTTCCAGGAAGTATCAAGCAGTGATGCTTCTTTATGGAATACGTTCATTGAAGAAGTTATTCATCATCGACCTCGAAAGCCATTTTCTGGGTGTCTATTCTTCACCGATTTCGAGTTCATGATCGTCTCTGAGCCAGAGCAAAAAGAGTACACCATTTCGTCGTTATTGGCGCGCTTGAGTACCATCAACTCTAAAACGTCTTCAGCATTGCCAATCTATTTGATTATGTCAAAGCTAGACAAGTTAGATGGCTTTAAAGAATACATGCACTTTAGCTCTCTCAAGACACGTGTTGAGTTCCTCTCTATCCCACTAAAAGAAGCCAAAGGTGTATTTGCAGAGTACTACCGCGATAGCTATCGAAATCTAGTGAGAGTGCTTGAAAGTAATGCGCTAGATGCATCCGCTAATTCAACGGACATTGATGAGAAACAAGCAATACTCGCTTTCCCTAAGCAGTTTGAGCTATGTCAGTCTGAGGTCAGCTATGTGCTTGAGCGTCTATGTGATGTTAACAACGGTGTCTATTCACTAGACATCCGTGAGATTTTCTTTAGTTCGAGTCTGCAAGGCGGTCGCAAGTACAATTTACTTGCAAAAAGTTGTAGTAATTACTTCAACTTACCTATTATCGCGTCAGAGCATACTCAGTTAACAGAAACGCCTTATTTCTCTCGCTTTCTGATTGATTCACAAATATTGCCGGAAAGCGACTTTGCGGGCGAAAACAAGACGTATCTTCGTCTAATTCAGAGACAAAGCCGTTTGGCAATACTCGGCTCTATTATCCTGCTTACTGGGGGCAGTTACTTCTTTTTCACGACATTAGACAGTAACTTACATGTGATGAATCAACTCTTGAGTATCGATGACAAATCACAAGTGGAGCAAGATGCAAGATTCGATGAGCTTTTAGCGAAGGCGACGAAAGCAATAGAGCCTTCTTATGGGGCGTGGCTTAAAGGTTCTAAGGCTTTGGATGAAGAGATATTACCACTCAACATTAGCCGTTTGGATCAAAGCACTCGCATCGCTTACGAAGCATTACTTAAGGACGTTGCTCAACAGTTGATACCTCTCATTGAGAAAGGTTACCGTCTACAACTGACACAAAATCAAAACACTTTTACACGCGCTTTACCTCTATTGAAGGGGTATCTAATGCTAAACGATCCAACAAAGCGTGATATCCGTTTTTTGCGTCATCAAACTATCCAAATGATGAACGATTTGAGCAACCAAAGTGACGTCGTCAATCAGGCGATGCGCTATTTGGACGCTTACTTTCGCACACAGTTTGATCCAATTGATATCAATATGGATCTTGTTCGCGCAACACGTCGCTCATTGCTAGCAAATTCGAATGTTGATCTCGTTTATGCAGGCATTTTAAACGAAGCAAATTCGATTGATTTAGGAACCCTAGATCTGCAACGAGCTGTGGGTTTTGAGTTTAGCAATGTATTCAACACACCAATCGATAGTGAACGCTTGATCGTAGATAAGATCTATACCTCCACTGGTTTTAGTACTTTTTATCGACCACGCGTGGACCTAATGTCACAACAAGTCATCAGTGACAACTGGGTTTTAGGTCTGTCACAACACGTTATTCCTACTAGTGAAGAACAAGAAGCCTTCAAAGAGGAAGTACGTAAAAAATATACTGACGACTACATCAGTAATTGGCGCAATGCGCTGAGTGAACTAAAAGTCCAAAACTATGACAATGTCGGCGATCTAACGAACGCGATAGACTTAATCTCGGGTCCTTCTTCACCAATGACAACCGTACTGAAGCAGGTCTATGCCAACACACAATTTTCACCCGTTGGTGAAAAAAATGCTCTGATTTCAAAGCTAGACCCGAAACTCGTGGCAGCGGCAGACTCCGCATCAGACGCAGTAGAGGAAGTAGTTAAGCCTGATTACTTGTTAATGAAACGTGTTGAACAAGCTTTTCACTTATTAAACCAACTTCAGGTCAGTGAAACACCAAACTCCCCTACTCCTTGGGATGAGACCGTAACTGCGCTAAGCCGTGTTCGCACGTATATGAAAGACATCGCTGATGCACCTGACCCGCAAATGGCGGCGCTAGCGGCAGCTCAGCATCGAATGAACAGCAGTGAAGCTGACCCATTAATCAAACTTAAACAGATTGCCCAAAAATCACCGGAACCCGTTCGTAGCTGGTTGTTAGATGTGGTTCAACAAAGCTGGTCAGTCATGATTAAAGAGTCCGCTAAAGGCATTCAAACCCAATGGTACAGCGAGATTTACACCAAGTTTAAAGAGATAGGGCTAGGACGATACCCATTTGATCTAACAGCGACCGAGGAAATCTCAATTGAAGATTTTGAATTACTGTTTGCTTCAGGTGGCTTGTTAGACACATTTATTCAGAAAAATTTTGCACCGTTCTACGATACCAATTTGTGGACGCCAAAACAGGTGGATGGCGAGACGATGCCAATCTCTCCGGCTCTGTTAGTGCAACTGCGTAACTATAACGTTATTCGAGACACATTAATTAATAAAAGCACTAACCGCGTTCATATTCCGTTTAGTGCAAGAGTACTCGATCTTGATTCTAGTGCGATTAGAGCGAGCTTAAAAATTGCAGATACCAATGTAAGTTACTACCACGGTCCAAGCCGCATTCGTGAAATGGCATGGCCACCGCAAAATGGTGACTTCAATATTAGTATCACACTCCAGGATGTAACCGATGAAGGCAGACAGCACGTTTTAAATAAGAGTGGTCAATGGGCGATATACAGATTGCTAGGTGACTCGACCTTGACAAACACTCATAACGGCAGCTTTGTCAGTGACATAAAAGTGTCAGGGAGGGACTTGAGCTTACGCATCACTCCGTTGACACAGAAAAACCCATTCACTCTTGCTGAGCTGTATAACTTTACGCTCCCTGAGTCGATTTAATAACAATATAAAAACAAAATAGGCAGAACACATGATTTCAAACATGACTTTACAAGGTTTAGATAAATTAGATCGAAAAATACTTTCAAGTCTTTTGTCGAATGGGCGAGAGTCGATTGCGAATCTATCCCGAAACATTGGTTTGTCTCGAACAGCAGTAGCAGAAAGAATTAATCGTTTAGAAAAGACCGGTATTATCAAAGGCTATACCGCACAGATTCGTGTAGAAAATGAAGGGCGAAAAGCCGCTAGTTATCTACTGATCTCTTGTGAAAAGGGTAAGAAGAATGATGTAACGAATGCACTTAAAGAAATCCCTGAGGTTCGCTTAACGAGCGTTGTTGGTGGCAACTTTGATATTATTGCTCTAATTGAAGCGCCCGACCTGCAGTCTATTCATCATCTTTGTAATGAAATTGAATCATTTAACGGCATTCAAAGGCTTGATACTACCGTTGTACTGCATCAGCCGATCAGTCGTTAAGCTTTTCTGACCTCTTTGAGGAAAACATAAAGGGCCGCTCGTTGAGCGGCTTTCTTATATGCTTCCGATAAGTCGAATTTTGGCGTCTTTATCACCTGGGTTGCCAAGCCAGAACGTTTGACCTAGTTGGTTCCCTTCTCCATTACCCAGTTTGTTTTCTGGAATACTGTCTAGGTTAACTGTCAACTTTAGGTCCCACGACATTGGGTCACGCAGAATAAAGCGCATCAAGCCCACCAGCGTCTTATGTAACTCACCATCGTAGGAAAACTGCTTAAACGTTTCAAAATCAATGTTGTCGATACACAAGTTAAACTTGCCGTTCAAATCCGCAATGCTTTGTCCCAAGTGTAAGCTTTGTCCCAATACACAATTGGAACGATTGAGTTTGTTACGCTGGCTTTCAGCGATTTCTACGCGTCTATAAACCCATTCTTCGATTCGCACATTCGGCAGTGAAAAGTAGTGCGAAACAATACCGGAAATAAGCTTAGGTGAACGTGTACGCGTAGATAACTGGTTCACGTAAGACAGAACCTTCGCTCGATCTAACTCCGCGACTTCGCAATCTTGCATAACGCTAGAAAGACCAGCCAAATGCAGTATGCGCCCAGAAAACGCATCGCTTGCCCCGCTTTTGTACTGCACGTGATATCGGTATTTCTTCCAAACACGATACAGTAAGCTTGTATAGCGGTTGTGGAAAAAGTCGAAGAAGTCCTTCACTGGGTTATCATCGGGATCACGACCGACGAGTTTCTCAGTGTAAGACGCAGGTAGGGGCGAGCTTGAACCATGCAAGCCAAGAAAGTTCGTCTCAATACGTGAATATTGCTGTCCGTTTCTTTCCATATGAGTAATAAAGTCCATATCACTCTTTGGAAAGCACAGGTTTGGCGACACGCTGAACTCAATTCGCTCTTGGTGAAAGTATTTGTTCTCGCCCACGGCAACAAAGTTTGAGTTTGGCTCCAGCTGGTAGTGTTTCTCTAACAGCAACACCGCTTGGTAGAAACTAAACTCATTCGACTTATCAGAAAGTGTATTAATCATAGTATTGTCTGCTGCCCGATTAGGCTTGCCCAGTTGTAAACCTCGCCCGTCGCTTCATCGAACACCTCTAGTTCGGTAAAGGAGTTCACACTCGAATACAAACGGATAAATTCATTCAATACCGTGGCCATAAGGAACATATCGCCTTCATTTACGAAGAACTTAGAGTCCGTCACGAGCTTGAATTGGTTACCACGCACAGATACACCACGAAATACGCGATCGATTGGTTTCATCTCTGAAGAAATAATGCCATCAAGTCGATGAATCGACGCGCGGTGGGCTTGTCTATCGACTCGAGAGTGGAAGTCGTAAGTCGAGAGCAACACTTTCAACACATCGATATTGGCCAAAGACAAGTAGTTGAGCGACATGTTGGCAATCAACTGCCATTGAAGTTCACCATTAACTTGAGGACTTACTGACTGTGTTGGCTTAGTAATGTTTTTAAACGTCGCATACGTTGGCGATTTGTGCGTCGCGTACGTGATATCTCCTACTGACAGGCGCTCCGCTAAGTCCGCGTTACTGCATTGCAGTTTCATCAATACTGTTTCAGTCCCTAAATCCGCGATGTCGCCATTGTGAGTATGGAATGAGATATAGCGCTCTAACCCTCTTCCGCTTACTCGCTCACCTACTTTGGATTTGTAGAACTCTCGCTTATCACGTTGGTTGATTTGGTGCTCAAACGATTCAAATTCAATCAGTGGTTTTCGGCGACGCTCGTCTTTACTCCAGCTCTCCACTTGCTCAATGGAATAAACCTCGTAATGCTCTTGAGTGTTACTTTGTGGACGCACCTTGTACTCGTTTCGTCGATGCTCTAAACGGATTGGATCGCCGTCTTTTTCAAACAAGTTAACGGCAGGTGTGCAGTGCAACCTTAAGTGTTTATCTTTAAGCACCACCTCTGAAGGCAAAGCACGCTTAAAGTGGAATTTGATTTTGACCGTACTGCGCTGTGGAATGCCTTTTAGCCACTCTAAGCCTTTAATGTCGAAGAACATGAACTTATCTGGCAAAGAGAAGAATTCTTGCAGCAAACGGTAGCCTGCAAAGGAATTTTTGCTGTAAGGCAACAGCGCCTCGTCCTCTTCATGCCCGACTGGCTTAACGTATTCTGGCCCTAAACGATGTTTGTAGCCGCCACCAACATCCAACTCGACGTAATCTAGATAACGGAACAGCCATAAGAAGACAGTGCGAGTAATATGAATCTCACCATGCAGGTGCAATCGCAGCGTGTCTAAACCTATCCGAGACAGCTCAAGGCCATGCTCCGTCGATAACGTCACATCAATCATCGAACTGGTGCGGCTGTTAGTTTGTTCAATGTTAGTAATCGTAATTGGGTATAGATTGACGTCATAACAAGTACGGAACAAACACTGCGTGCCTTCTACCTGCTCGCTGGCCATTTCCGCACCACGTTTCACCACGGTTTTCTCAGTAACACTTCCGGTATGCGGTTTTAGTTCGCTAATGCACAAAGACGGGATCGAACGCATGTAATGTGGCCACAGCAAAGTCATCAGAGATTGCGTTAGCTCAGGAAGTTCATCGTCAATCTTTTCGCGGATGCGTCCGGTCAAAAAAGCAAAACCTTCCAGCAATCGTTCGACATCTGGATCAAAAGTTCCTTCAGAGAGAAAGTGAGTTAACTTCGGATGATATTTGGCAAACTCACTACCCGACTCGCGTAAATACGTGAGTTCATCTTGAAAGTATTTACTGTTACTCAAGTGGCACCTACTAAACGTTAAATTGGCCGTCGGTTCCCATGTAGACATCGATCGACATTGGGACTTTACCGCCGTTATGGGAAACTTCGCCGCGAATACCAAAGCCGAGTTGTAATGGATTATGGTGGTCTTCACGGTAATGAACCTCGACATTAAGCAGTCGGGGCTCAAAGCGCTCTATGGTTGACGTGATGTTTTTTTGAATATGGCGAACGAGGTTTGTGTTGTTAGAAAGTACGTCGTTAAAATCTGGCAGACCGTACTCATTGTCGATCATTGCGTTGCCGGAGTGCGTATTCAACAAGTCAGCGAGATGCGAGTGAATGGATTCAATCAAATGCTTATGAGACACCACTTTCTCGTAGCAGTTTTTTGGTTCTCCTAGCTCGATCCGCTCTAAAAGACGGTAACCTTTTTCCATATGCGGTCCTACGAAAAAAGCAGCCAGTCTTCACTGGCTGCTTGATGGTTTCAGTAAGGGGTTATTGGTCTAGCTTACCAACTAGAGACAAGTCGAAGCTTGCGCCCATGTACTTGAAGTGAGGACGTACAGACATCGATACTTTGTACCAGCCTGGATCGCCTTCTACGTCTGATACTTCAACCTTCGCAGCGCGAAGTGGGCGGCGACCACGAACTTCCGCTGGCGGGTTCTCTTGGTCAGAAACGTATTGACGAATCCACTTGTTTAATTCGATTTCTAGGTCAGAACGCTCTTTCCAAGAACCAATTTGCTCACGCTGTAGCACTTTTATGTAGTGCGCTAAACGGTTGATAATGAACATGTAAGGAAGCTGAGTACCTAGCTTGTAGTTCATCTCGGCTTGTTTGCCTTCCGGCGTGTTCGCAAACACTTTTGGTTTTTGAACAGAGTTTGCAGAGAAGAACGCCGCGTTGTCAGAACCTTTACGCATGGTTAGCGCGATGAAACCTTCTTCTGCTAGCTCATACTCACGACGGTCAGAAACCAGGATCTCGGTTGGGATCTTAGTCTCGATTTGACCCATAGCTTCAAAGTTGTAAACCGGTAGATCTTGTACAGTACCACCGCTTTGAGGACCAATAATGTTCGGACACCAACGGTACTTAGCAAATGATTCACTGATCTTAGACGCCATCGCGTACGCTGAGTTACCCCATAGGTAGT
Source organism: Vibrio sp. Vb1337 (assembly GCF_033338715.1). Lineage (NCBI taxonomy): Bacteria > Pseudomonadati > Pseudomonadota > Gammaproteobacteria > Vibrionales > Vibrionaceae > Vibrio > Vibrio sp. Vb1337. The sequence continues at coordinate 128,164 of NZ_JAWOTD010000002.1, forward strand.
TATCATGGCTGTCTGTGACTTGCTCATCGTAGTCAAACGCCTTAATTGGGTTATCTTCAACAGAGTAAGGCGTACGTAGCATAAAGCGAGATGTACATAGACCTAAATAACGTGCATCTTCGTGCTCACGCAGACCACGCCATTTCGCGTACTGTGGGCCTTCGAATACAGACTTCAGATCTTTTAGGTTTGGCAGCTCTTCGTAGCTGTCTAGGCCAAAGAATTTAGCCGATGCCGACGTTATGAATGGTGCGTGAGACATTGCACCTACGTTCGCCATATATTCCATCAGTTTGATGTCAGGCGACGAAGCTGACATAGCGTAATCACAAATGACGGCGCCAACAGGTTTACCACCGAACTGGCCGTATTCACGTGTGTAGATTTGCTTGTACAGGCCAGACTTCACCACCTCTGGAGCGTCTTCGAAGTCATCAAGAACTTCGTCTTTCTTCGCAGAGATCAGTTCGATTTGAATGTTCTCGCGGAAGTCAGTGTGATCAACCAGGTACTTAAGGCCACGCCACGTTGATTCAATCGCTTGAACTTCTTCGTTGTGAAGAATTGCATCAACTTGCTTAGACAATTTTTGGTCGATTTCAGAGATCATCAGATCAACCAGAGATTGGTCGACTTTCTCTGTGTTCGAACTGCTTAGTAGCTCACTGATGAATGCTTCTACGCCGCGTTTTGCAACGTCAAAACCTTCATCACTTGGCTTTAAACGTGTTTCGTTAAGAATGCTATCCAGAAGTGAGCCTGATTCAACTAAGGCTGCTTCTTGTTCTGGCGCTTGTGCTTCTGCAGACATGATATCCCTTACTCTTCTTTCGCGTCTTGGTCGTTGCCAATGCTTAGTTCATCCAACAGTTTCTTTCTCGCTTCTTCATCTTGAAGAACCGATGCGATCTTCTTACGGAACGCAGGAACGTTTCCTAGAGGACCTTTCAGTGCAACCAAGGCTTCGCGAAGCTCAAGTAGGCTGTTTAGTTCAGGTACACTTTTCGCGATCGCTTCAGGAGAGAAGTCCTTCATGTTTTGGAACGTCAGATCAACACCAATCTGGCCGCCTTCTTCATCAGAAAGACGGTTTTCAACGTTGACTTTAACGTTTGGAGACATGCCCTCTAGCACTTCGTTAAAGTTGTCTTTGTCAATGTTAATTGGAGTACGTTCTTCAATTGGTGTCTCATCTGCACGCGCAGTAAAGTCGCCAACTACCATCATGCTTAGCGGCAGCTCTACGTCTTCTTGCGTATCGCCAGTTGCTGGAACATAACGGATATTAATTCGCTCTTTAGGAGCCACCGAGCCGTCACGTGACATAATTCGTTCCTTATCTAACTCTTTAATTAGTCGTAAATTGCTTTCCACTCTTCATACTTCTCAGGTAGAAGATCCTTGCTTCCAAATAACCGATGGAGTGTTTTTCGAATTAGGTCTTCTAACTGTGACGATAAGTGGGGTTCCCAGCTCGCGAGATTAAACGCTTTTTGTACTTCCCACCCCTTCTCAAGATACGGCAAACACAACGGGTATAATCCAACAGACTGGTAAGCTGCTATCAATTGTAAATACAGCATGAACTGCCCACGTCCCGAGCTATCCAGCTCAAGTTTGCGGGCAAGCTCTGCGGCACATTCCCCTAGATTTTCTAGAGTGATATCCTCCATTGGCAGCGAGTCTTCCTGCGAAATCACAACCGTTTGAACAACGGGTTGAGAAGTCGAAGAAGTAGTATCTTGAGTCGATAACCAGCTCAAGGTCGCTTCATCTGCAAATGGTATAGAATTCTTAAATGAGAGGTGCTCGATGCCCTCTAGCGATTCAACAAAACGCGTCACTTCTTGTTTCACAGCAAGTGCTGCATCATCAAAGCCCAAGTTATTAAGCATCGAATACACGAAGTAATGGCCCGTCAGCCAAAATGGCGCATCCGTTAATGTGCGCTCCAAACGCTTAATGGTGTCGATGTCGCTTTCTTGGTCAGCTTTATCTCGGTATTCTGCTTGTTGATCGGACGACACTGCCAAGCTCAAAGGCGTTTGATTATTTTGGTGGTCGGGTAGACCATCAATGTCATCCCAAGTCAGATGACGATAAATCCGGTAAGCCAGCGGATCACTTGGGTTCGCATGAAGCATGACTTCCGCAACCTTCTTCAAGGTGCGCTTAGAAGCCGTCGGCGAAGAGAAGTCCGTATCGACATCGACTTCTTTTGCTACCGCTTTCTTAACTGGCGCAGGTTTAGGGGCCGGCGGAACCGCCTTCACCGGTGCGGTTTGCACTTCACTCTGCGCTGGCGTTTCTGCGGCAGCAGGCTGCGTAGCTGGTGCAGGCGCCGCTTGTTCGACGTTAACGACTGCATCATCGCTCTGCTCATCAGCCGCCGCTTGTTGAGATAAAACATTGAGTTGAGTGCGAATCTCAAAGAAATCCGCTTCTGAGTCTTGATAAACCTCGTCGTATTGACGCTGCACTTCTTCAATAGTCGAAATGCAGTTTGATACCAAATCCCATGACTGAGCGCTTTCCGCTAACTTGCTGCTGACCAGTTTAAACTGATGGTTCAACCATTCGACTGCGCCATCTCGACCCCGCTTTCGCGAAGGATACAATTCAACGCCAAAGCGACTTAACGCCTCACTAAGCAGCTTTAGACCTTGTTCAAAGCCTTGCAGACCAAACTCTTCTGTTAGCGCGCGAACGAGGTAACAAATGGCTTTTAAGTCTTTACTGTGGTGCTCTAGAACTTCAGTCGCGTGCGTTTTTACCACGCTCCAATCTACTGTTTCGCCAAACAAGGAACCGAATTTCTTCACTTCGGACTCCATCATTTCATAGCAAAACTCGTAACGGGCATCGTTTCCCACTGGAGATTCATCAGAAATAGGATTAAGCAGACGATCGATATCAATGTTGGACAAAATTCACGTCTCCTTCAGTCAAGTAATCTCTCAACGCACGCGCTACCGCAATTGCGCCATTTGCTGGCTTAGATAATCGATGGCTCTGCTCAATCGCATCCGACGCCATGCTATCTAGAATTTTCGTGATTTCTGTAAATTTACTTGGTGCATTCCGTTCTAAATCGGCAAGGGATTCATGTAGCTTTTGTTTGTCGTAAACGGATTGCTCCATCACGGTGCTAAACAAAATAAATTCGCTTCTTGCGACGATTAAATCCTTTATTTTTTTGTCTAGTTCTGGCGTATTACCGAAGTAGGCTTTGGCTAATTCGGCTTCTTCAATTGCTTTGGTGTAAAAGTGCGCCTCTGCATGTTTATCGATGGAGTAATTAATATTTTCCATCACAGCCTTTGGTAAGATTTGGTTGTAAAAATAGGCTTGTGACTGGTTTAACAACCATGCCTCTTTCATTTCATTTTCTGCGAGCTTAGCTTCACCATCTAAAATTAAGCGAGCAATCTGCTTATCTCGACTGCCAGCTATGGCAGATACTTTCATGGAATCGATAGACGCGACATTTAACCCAGACATCACTTTAGTCAACGCCTCATCCGCATATGGAAACAGAGCACCGTCACGAACAAGGGTTTCTCGCAAGGTGACAAGCTCCTTACGTAATTCGACTAATGCCATTGGTAAGCCATCCGCTAACGATTGATACGACGTTAACTGAGCCTGTTTTTCTTCATATAAATTCGAGAGGCTTAACTGCTGAGCTTGATATGCTGTTCGATAAGCTTCTGTCATATCAATACTCTGAGTAGCTTGAGACAATTCTTCTTTGATTTTCCATGGAGGCTGAGCCAAAAAAGAAGCCGTTTCAGAGGGCGTAATAACGTGAGTTACAGTAGTGACACCTCGGGAAAAAATGGCATCCAATTGATCTTTATTCTGTTGATACAAATAACTTCCTGCTGTTGCCAGCACACTCAACACTAAGCTCGCCTCTAATATTTTAAAGCGACCATACGCCGTTTTATCATTTGGCTTACAGTGTGTAAGCAGCAAGTCCGCGTTACGCAAGCTACTGAAAATTGGTGCGTTAGAATTTGAGCTAATTGATTGCGTATCGATTCGCGCTAACTGTTGAGCAAAAGAAATAGCGGTATAGCCATGCCCTCTTGGTTTGTTGATGACTTCTTTCAGCAATTTCCAAATATGAACCGGGATCAAAGCCGGACGCTTTCGGTCTTTTAACTGCTTATTCCAAGCATCACCAAATATTGAGCCTAAAAATAGATGTCCAGCGAGCAAAGCGAGAGAGTAAACATCATCTTGCGGTTCCGCGATGCCAGTTTCTATATAAAGAGGGGAAGCGTAGCTCAAGCTTGCCTCTGCGTAAGGTTCTGTCTCTCCAATGTAACGAGCAGCGCCGAAATCAATGAGCTTAACGTAATCGCCTTCACTCACTAATACGTTAGATGGTTTAATATCAAGATGGCAGATACCTCTTGTATGCATAAACTCTAGAGCGCCAGCGAGTTGATACACCAACCAAGCGATGTGGTCGTGGCGGAAGCCTTTAGAAGAATGACGCTCCATTTTTTCTGCCAGTGATTCACCTTGGATCCACTCGTACATCAAATATGGGCGTTCGAATTCGTTGCCGATTTTTACAAAGTTAGCCACGCTAGGGTGTTGAGAAAGCTCCAGCCTGCTCGCTTCGTTAATCAACATTTTGCTCGCAAATTCTGGCGAGTCATCATTGATAACTTTGCAACAGATTTGCTTCTCTGGCTGCCCTTTTTTTGCAAGATGGTAAACCGTTGTCTTACCATTTCTAGAAGGAAGCTTGTCTAATACATCAAACTGTGAAAAAAGCACGTACTCAAGCTTCGGCTTATTTTTTTCTGCTAGCCTTTGCTCATTCAGTTTCTTTTTCTCAATAGCTTTAACAACCAACTGATCGATATATCCTTTGGCTGTACTCTGATTATTAGACACTTAGTACTCTTTCATAGAATAAATATTATTAGAGTTGAATAATATTTTCTTGAACGTACTTGTATCAAGGTTGGTATTTAAAACAAACAGTAAGCCTATTATTTTAGTTATTATTACTAACTTATTAGACCTTTTTACTTACGCTTTCACTGCATGAGTTATACGCTTTTTCGTGTTACAAACTTCAACCTAATAATATGAGTATATTTTCATTGCCATTTGATCGATGAGTGCCCACTAACATTGCAGTAATTGGAGAACTCCTTTGTCACCATGAAAGTCGAACATTAACAACGTAGTTGGTTGCTTAAAGTGGTGCTCTCTGACCGCAAAGGCAATTAAAGCGAGAGAAGAACAACTGCCCATTGTGCCCCACAACTCATTGATAAACTGCGGTTGTTCTGGGTTCGTGAATCGTTCTGCTTTAGCCCCCAGAGCAAAGCCGTAATCTTCCGAATGCATGCGCAGGTTCGTCATATCGGAATACACTTCACCAAATAAATCGAGCTTTTTACTCGCACGTTGAACAAGTCGAAACATGCCTCTTCGGTCTGAAGTGTTTAATTCCGTATCAATGTAGCCAAGCTGCGCTTGAGGCTTAAGTTTCAATGTTTCTACGGTATTTCTTCGACAAAGAATTAAACCCGCCCCACCCTCACTCGGAATAACGCCCCATGGATTATTGGTACTCATTACCATCGCATCGTCGATGAGTGTTTGCATCGAACTCACCAAGGAATCGACACTGATACACATCATAGCATCATATTTATCCAATGATTTCATGGCCTGGAGAACGAAACTAGGCCCACTGGCATGAACAGCATTCACCACAGAGAGAAATTCAGCATAGTTACTTTCACCAAGCCATTCTTGCACCTTTACTAGTGAAACAGACGCAGGCACCGCTATAAGCAAAGGTATTGGTCTCAATGAACGTGGTAACTGTGCTAACAATGAATCAAGCAAGTGGGTGATTAACTCACACGTTTTCTCAAACTGCTCACTTTCTTTGGTGTATTCGATTTTGGCGTAAGTAAAACGCTCGATACCATCATCCCCTACACATTGGTCGAATCTTCCTAAGTCAGCATACGAAACTGCACTAGCAATATCTAAATTCATACCGGTTGGCGTCATCACTTCCATCCCTAGCACGTAACGGCCTGTTGAATTATGCATGCTCGCTTACCTCTTCCAGCTTAGTGATCGATGTCGACACCAACAAATGCTCCTTGCCCTGACAAGGAAACGCAGCGGTGTAACTGATTGATATAGTTTTCTTTTCCGTATCAACGAATAAGGTGTACATCGCCATATCAGCTTGATAACTTTGATCTTTGAACGTCGCGATCGCACGGTATTTTTCTTTAGGAATTCGAAATGAAAGCGTGTCATCATGACAAAAGCCACTCATCATCAAACGCTCCCCCCCACGAAGGAAGCCTTTGCACTGTTGATCAATAGGCGCGCTTTGGAAGAACCGCTTATCAAAATCGAGTGGCAACATTGGCTTGCGATTCTCAATCCAATCGTCATCGAACGTGCCGGCCAGCTTCTGGCGCGACTCAAAGAACGGAGGCACTGGCCCGAACCCCGCAACGCGTAGTTTTTTCGCGGCGGCACTCCAGTCCTCTCGGGGATAAAAAATCGAGGGCACTTTCTGTTCAAGCAATTCTTTGTTGGAGTCGGCAACCCCACCACCTATTCGGTTACGTAAATCACCGCCTACCGCGCAAGTGTAATCAATGTCTTTTTCAATAAATGGGACTGGATTGCTCAGCGTGATACTGCCAGCATGCTCAACCCATACGCGTTCCCCGTGAATAGCGAGAGTCTTATCGATATGACCATCAATCAGCACACGACACTCTTGGTATGTCACTGGCTTTTTCGCGTAGCTGCGCGCTTTGCCGTAAACAAGTACATCTGTGTTTTCTTTGGTATACGCGAACTCGTGGTCAACTTTCATCGCAGAGAAGCCTTCTTCGCCCAAATATTGGGGATCATCGAAGATTTCACTTTCACCTAATTCGTGCCAAACCACACCATCGAATTGCCATGTGCGTTTGGCGACTACAACCCAGACTTCATCGCCGTTTTCGTCACGTTGAAAACGACCTTTGAGTGATAGCTCAGGGTGCGCCTCAATATCCCATAACTGCATTGCTATTCCTTAAGTTGAATCGTTCGCTCGCAGAAGGTGCGGCCTTTAAATTGTTAAAGTTCCAGTCTTGTTGATGAATCGGCATTGCCATATCCCAAGGCACGTAGGCTCTGGATTGAATACAGAGTTGACGCCATAGCCAATCGCGGAACAGCACATCAACGTTAGAATCTTGCATCGCAGCTAACGTAGACTCGAAGCTCAATGCGTAACCCAAGCGGCTTGGTAGATTTTGGATATATTTTTCATCTTCCACCCACTCATTGAGCAGATCGACAATCTCTTCCCATTCATACTCGACACCAACATCTTGCGGATTCAGAGGAAGAAGCTTTCCGTAGACGACATACAAGGCTTGAAGCCAAATTTCACCCTCAGCTTCACCTTCCTCCAGACTTTCCAAGTGCTCGATGATTTGGGGCACCAGTTTCCAATCACCACCCAGCGCAAAATCAACAGGTGCTAATGAAGAAGAGATATCAAACGCCTCAAACTCTTTTAACTCAAGTAACTTGGCATAAGTGAGCACTTGCGCTGATGGTAATCCATTTGGTTCGATGCCAAAGCACTGACGGAGCCAAGTGCCTCTGTCACGTTTGGTAATCAAACGTTCAAATAGATATTGTTCGCTGCCTGCATTGTCATTAAGCCAATCAATCCCCTCTTTTACGTCTTGTAAAGCGAGCAGTGGCAAAGCAACTTGAGAGCTAATGATGCTGGCTTTGTGCCAGCGCTTGATGAGAGAAACACTCAATGTTTGACGTACACGTAAGCATTCAAAGTAAAACGCACCGGATGTCGCATTACCCTCAATAAGCTCCGAAAGCGTGCTATCCATAGATTCAACCGGAGATTGTACGGCAATGACCATTGCAGTTTTAGCGTCAATATCTTCGAGTAAACTCAATCCGCACAAAAGGTTATCCAACTCTGAGCCCAACTCGCCCTGTAGCATCAGCCAGCTGTAGATTGCTGGCTCTTGGCCTCTTAATTGATGAATCAAGCCCGGTGCTAATCGATAAAACGACAAGTAGACCTGCTTCAGTTCTTCAATTTGGCGTTCGATCAGCTTGAGATACGCCAACTCACGACTTGGATAACCCCTTTTGTGAATTTGAACTCGCTGCCTGATTAAAAACCCGATACTTTCAGAAGCAATGGACAGCTTTTCATTACAGAAATCCAGCCATGTTACTGGCAACTGGGAAAGGTCATTCACAGCGCGCTCAGCTTTTGCTAACGCGCCTTCGACTTCTTGATTGGTTATGGGTGCCTTTAGGTGCTCGACACCGATTCTTTGTCGCATCTAGTTATCCGTTATTAGCGTGCCATAACGCGATTGCAATTAGTTAACTCGAAGTAATTAGCTCACTTGGCGTGACTTGTTAACACAAAACCATTAGCTAACGCGAAGTAATTAGTTAATTGCGATCGTTCCGCCTTGAATTTTTTGTGCTTTTTCTGCTTGAGAAGTGACGTACTTCGCTTTAGTGGTAATTCGTCCATCGCGCCCGCTATAGCGAGTTTCTGTCTCACCACTTTTGACTACCAACTCTTGTTCTGTCTCGATAACCATCTTCTTCGCTCGCAATACAAACTCATCAGAGTCATCCAGAATGGAGAAGAAAATGTCCGTCACAAGAGGCAAGCTTAAGTCGTCGTTCAAAAACTCAACTCGACAACTTAATCGATTATCGATAGCCATTTGCAGTTCAGAACGACGAAAGCCACGTCCTAATCTCGCAGTGAGTGGCTGCTTAAATGGGTTACCATCAAAATCAACTCGCACACTGCCCATAGACTCATTGATAGCCACTATTCTTCCAAAACGCGAAAAGCAAGCCGTTGATTCGGCTTGCTGCTCTGATATTACTTCTGTTGTAAGAGGTTGTTTTTCCATTGTTAGTTAACCACTACGTTGCCACCTTTCACGACGACTTTGTCACTGCCTTCGATCGTAATAGCCGAGCCTGATAACTTTATTGAACCATCACTGTTCATCACTAAAGAGGAGCCACCCGTTTTCAATACAATCTTGTCGCCACTGATAATTTGCGTTGCACCATCAGCTTTATAAGCGGTGTTCCCTTTCACTGATACCGTTAAGTTGCCACCAATCGTCTGGTTATCATCCGCACCAATATCTGAACTCTTAGACGCACCGATAGTAAGGTTACTGTTTTCGCCAATATCTAAGTCATCATTTTTACCGATCTTAGTCGTACGGTTATCACCAATTTCTAAGTCAGAATTGTTTTTCACATACTGGGCTTCGTTCGCGTTGTATGTGACGGTAACGTCTTGCTCGACTGTCTCGGTAAACGTACTGTTTACTTGTGTCGTTTTATGTCCATGAATGGTTTCTTTATGGTCACCATGAACTTCATTCGTTTGGTGACGTGCAACCTTCAAGAATTCATCTTGACCGATATCACGGTAACGGTTGTTGAGCACCTTGGTCGACATGTCTTTTTGAGCGTGAATATAGACTTCTTCTTGGTTCGCTTCGTCTTCAAAACTCAACTCGTTGTAACCTGTTCCTTTGTGCGTTTGCGTGCGGAACGTGGTACGAGTTTTGTTTTCTGGCAAAGAGTACGGTGGGAAATGCAAACCGTTGTAAACTGCGCCCGTAACTAACGGACGATCTGGGTCCCCCTCAAGGAAAGTCACTACGACTTCATGGCCAATACGCGGCAAATAAACTGCGCCCCATGTTGGCGCCGCCATGGATTGGCTTACACGAATCCAACAGCTTGAATGCTCGTTGTTATCACCGTAGCGATCCCAATGGAACTGTACTTTCACTCGACCAAGCTTGTCGGTGTAAATCTCTTCACCTTCTGGTCCTACAACGACCGCCGTTTGCGGGCCATCCACTACTGGTGCCGCTAGTTTAGGCGCTTTAAACACCACATCACGTGGAATACACGAGAACTGGTTGTAGTAAGTGGTTGGCATACCACTCGCTTCATCTTCATGCACTTGCGGATCTTGACCTGTGTGCATTACAGACAACATGAGGTAATCGCGGTTAATCTCAGAACGCGGGTGGTCACTGACGTTAAAGCTGTAACCAGATGCTAAGCGCATTACGTCACTCGTTGCTTCCACTTGTTGATTATCGACTATGTGTTCCGACATCCATTCCGTGGTTCTCACCTGACCCATCAGCGGGTCAACGTATCGTCCAGGATAATCAAACTGCTTGAGATCTTGGTCTAGCTCGCCAGCCTGTGTCATCTCTTGTGGAATTTTAGGGTGTTCGTAGTTGTAATCTGTGTACGTAACCTGTCCCGTTCTAACGCGGTTAACTAACTCGAGATCAGAGATATGTTCGCGATCGGCAACACCGCCACCATCGGCATGATAAACAATCGGCCCAATGTAAGAAGCATTTAGTGGCGAGCTTATCAAAGGTGCAATCGCGTCATTACTGTCGACAATGACCATCGTATGATTTGAATCGCTATGGTCAAAGTAATACCACATACCGTGTTCAGCCATCATACGCTGCACGAAGTGCAAGTCAGACTCACGGTATTGCAGAACGTATTCTTTTGGAGGATAAGTACCCGACACTTCAAATCGGTAATCGGTGACTGCCCCATCATCGAGTACTTCTGTGATGATGTCTTGCGCTGACTTTTGCTGGAAAATACGACAATCTTGGCGCTGAGATAAGAACCAAGCTTGAGGAACCAAGACTAATTGATAACGAGAAAAACGACGTCCAGTCCCTAAGTAACGAACTTCATTCACCACGCCGTTGAACACACGCGCAGCCCCAACACCTTGTCCGTAAAGTGTCAATGTTCCTGCTTTACGTATTAACTCATCGAACGAGATATCTGGATCAAGTGAAAGTAATGAGAGATTGATGTGGAAAGGCTTAGATAACTCTTCATGAACATGAAAGCTCTCAACCCGAAATTCATGCCCACATCCAGGCACTTCAAATTTAAATTCTACGTCATTCACCATATCTTTTACCTGATACAAATAATCGAATTAGGGCCAACAATCGTTGGCCCTGAATCTTTACGCGACAAGCAATTAAGCTTCGCGTGGAGCACGCCAGTCGTCGTTACCCGCAGTACCACAGTTTTCGTGAGTTACTTCGATCGCACGGTAAGTGAACTTAAGCACTTCTTCTGTCACGCGGTCAGCTGTTGCTGCGTCTTGACAGTGGTTCATACGAGTTTGGATATCGACAAGTAGCGCATCAATCAATTTGATTGAGTAGTAGTGCTCTTGTTTACCTTGAACTGAAGTACGGTAGAAGCGGATCACACACTCAGGAAGTTTTTCGCCAGATACTAGTGCGTTGAATAGTAGTGGAGATGAGCGATCTTGAACTTTAGTTACAACAAGTGGACGGTGTACACGTTGACCAGTTGGCTGACCACTTTGTGGATCACGTGGAACAGTTAGCACGTGATCAAGTTCTTGTACTAGGAACTCATCAACGTGAGCTTCTTGCCATGTGTTACCTACTGAATCTGCAGAGTAAGTATCTTTAGTAATATGGCCTTGAGTCTCACCTTGGATAGACATATATGCTGGAGTTGGCATCGCTATTTCCTTTTCTAAAATCTGTTTTGTTTAAATCACCAAATCGCTTATCACCGCGACTACTTGGTATAATCAAAGTCCGTGCCAACTTTAAAAGCACAACAAAAACAACAACTTAATCAAATTAAGACATTATTCACTAATATCTTGAGTACAATTTATTGGATAAAAAACCAAAAAGTTGGATTAAGATAATAATAAATTGTTCTAACTTTAAAAAGTGAAAATAACCATATAAAACCGTGTAAATAAAGTCATTAAAACTAATAAATCCGACACTTTTACTATCAATTAATTTAGAATAACAACGCCATTAAAATAACCACAAACATTAATGTCACAATAATCATTAAAAATAACCAACAAACGATAGTCAAAATATCTTGATAAAAAAAGAACGCAATTACTTTTAGTATAATAGCCGCTACCTCTTTTCCTCTAAAGAATAAAATGGCTATGATAAATATAAACCTTTCTTCATTAATTCAGCGTCTACACCCGATTGCAAAAGTAGCATTAGAAGACGCCGCTGCACTTGCAGTCTCTGAAAAAGCAAACGAAGTTCAAATTGAGCATTATTTACTGAGTCTATTAGAAAGGCCAAATAGTGATTTTGACGTCTTATTAAGTCATTTTGATTGTTCTGAGAACTTATTAAGACAATCGGTTCGATCCACACTCGACACCAACGCCAAAGGAAATGGCAGCAAACCTGTTTTTTCTGCTTTATTAATCGAATGGTTGCAAGAAAGCTGGCTGGTTTCTTCTTTAGATCTATCCGAAACACAAATCCGCTCTGGTGCCTTACTCCTTACTCTTGTTAGCAACCCTCTCCGTTACGGCCAACATGGTTACGCCTCTATCCTTGAAGCGGTAAACCCTGACAGCCTTAAGCGTAACTTTGCAGAGCTAACAAGCCACTCTATTGAGGCGCAAGTTGCTACTTCAGAGAAAACACAAGCTCGTGAGGATGGCTCAGCACTGAGCAAGTTCACAACCGACTTCACTGGTAAAGCACGCAAAGGCGAAATCGACCCTGTTTTCTGCCGCGACCAAGAAATCCGCCAAATCGTGGACATTCTTGCTCGTCGCCGTAAAAACAACCCTATTGCTGTTGGTGAACCGGGCGTTGGTAAAACCGCAGTAGTAGAAGGCTTGGCACTTAAGATTGTACAAGGTGACGTACCAGACAACCTCAAAGGTGTTGAGCTTTACGGCCTGGACATGGGTCTTCTGCAAGCTGGTGCAAGCGTAAAAGGCGAATTCGAAAAACGCCTAAACGCAGTATTGGATGAAGTGAAAAACTCACCAACTCCAATCATTCTATTCATCGATGAAGCACACACCCTTGTTGGTGGCGGTAACCAAGCAGGCGGCAGCGACGCGGCAAACTTGCTAAAACCAGCCCTAGCGCGTGGTGAAGTGAAAACCATCGCCGCAACAACATGGTCGGAATACAAGAAGTACTTCGAGAAAGATCCTGCTCTTGCGCGTCGTTTCCAATTGGTAAAACTCGACGAACCGTCTCCTGAACAAGCAGCATTGATCATTCGTGGTCTGCGCCCAGCATACGAGAAGTCACACAACGTTTACGTGCGTGATGACGCCATCACTGCTGCGGCAGCGCTTTCTGCTCGTTACATCTCTGGCCGTCAACTGCCAGACAAAGCGATCGATGTACTAGATACGGCGTGTGCACGAGTGAACATCAGCCTTAATGCCATTCCTGCTTCTGTTGAGACTCTGCAGCAAGAACTTGCAGCTCAACAGCGCGAGCTTGAAGCACTTGAGCGTGATGCTCTGCAGCAAACTGGCGACAAGCACAGCCTTGCTAACATTCCAGACCTAAAACTGGCAATGGAAACAACGAAAGAAGCGCTAGCAGAACAAGAAGCGCAATGGCACAAAGAAAAAGAGCAGATCCAAGAGATGATTGCTCTACGCTCTCGCTTACATGAACTGGTCTTTGGCGAAACAAATGAAGAAGAGCTTGTTGCAGACGAAGATTCAGAACAAGAGCGAGACGTTTCTCCATATGCAGAAATGGATGAAGAAGCCGTTCGCATTGCCATTTCGGCCTGCCAAGAACAGCTAGATGTAATCCGCAATGGCAACCCACTGGTTCACTTTGAAGTGGGTCCAGATGAAGTCAGCCACGTGATCTCGGACTGGACTGGTATTCCAATGGGTAAGATGCTTCAAGACGAAGCAGAAACCACACTAAAACTGAAAGAAAGCCTAACACAAAGCATCAAAGGCCAAGAATACGCTATTGATGCACTGTCTGAAGGCATCCAAACAGCAAAAGCAGGCCTAGGCAACCCAGACGCACCGACGGGCGTATTCCTACTGGTTGGCCCAAGTGGTGTGGGTAAAACCGAAACGGCTCGTGCGATCGCTGATCAAATGTTTGGTGGTGAGCGCTTTATGACGACCATCAACATGTCTGAATTCCAAGAGAAGCACACGGTATCTCGCCTAATTGGTTCACCTCCGGGTTACGTAGGTTACGGTGAAGGCGGCATGCTGACAGAAGCGGTACGTCAGCGTCCATACTCTGTTGTACTTCTTGATGAAGTAGAAAAAGCCGACCCAGAAGTGTTGAACCTGTTCTACCAAGTGTTCGACAAAGGTACGCTGAACGATGGCGAAGGCCGAACCATCGATTTCAAGAACACGCTGATCATCATGACCAGTAACCTTGCTACGCACGAGATCGAATCTTTAGTTCATCAATCCAAAGACATCGATGCAAATATCATCGCAGAAGCTATCCGCCCTACTTTGAACCAACACTTCAAACCGGCGCTGTTGGCGCGTATGTCTGTGCTTCCATTTGTTCCACTGTCTGATGAAGCAATGACAGAAATCATTCACCATAAGCTGAACAAAGTTTCTCAGCGTCTACAGAGCCATCACAAGTTGTCTCTGAGCTACGAAGAAAGCTTGGTTGAGTTCGTACTAGGTAACTGTCGCCTTGCTGAAACGGGCGCGCGTAACATCGACGCGGTTATCAACCGTCAGTTACTGCCTCAGCTATCGACGCAACTATTAGTGCATGACAAGGATGATTCACATACGCAAATCGAAGTGTCTGTCGATGAGCAAGGAACACTAACCTATGCGTTCAGCTAACCATAGCGAACTTAGCAACGCCCTACTTGCGATCAGCCAATCTTTGGCTGATCGCAGCCAGCTGACTCAAACGTTGGATGCAGTGTTGACCGCTGCGAGACAAATGACCCTCGCAAAGCACGGCATCATTTATGTTTTGGACCAGACTGGCCAGGCGTTGATTCCAAGTACCGCTCACCATAACGATAAAACGATTGTTTCCCCCCCTTGGGAGGCATTGCAGATTGATTCCGCTAGTGAGAACGACCCATTTAACTTTGCCATTCGCAATGGTGAAGTGGTATTGATTAACGAGTTGTATAAGTACAACGGTTATGACTGTGACAGCATCTATCAAACTGAGCAGACGCTAGGGCTAAAAAGCGAGAACTTACTGGCTTGGCCTTTGATTGATAGCGAAAGTAAGACCATTGGACTCTTGGTCTTGCTCGATCTAAGTGTTATCGACAATGAGGCGGCATTGACTGAGTTTTGTCGCATGGCGGCGAGTAATATTCGCCAAGCCGTTTGGTTAGAGCAATATGGGCAAGTGATTAAAAGCCTCAGTGCCGATAATCAAGCCCTAGTGCGCGAGAACACTCAGCTCAAAAAGCGCACCCAAAAAACCTATCAGGGCCCTATTGCAGAGAGCGAAGAAATGCTCAATGTCTTGAATCGTCTTGATAAGGTGTTATCTCTTCCTGTCGACGTTCTGTTACGTGGTGAGACTGGTGCCGGTAAAGAGGTGATCGCGAAATACATTCACGAAAACTCTAACCGAGCAGAACAACCTTTGATCGTTCAAAACTGTGCGGCTATTCCAGAGCAGTTATTGGAGTCGGAACTCTTCGGCCATAAGAAAGGCTCATTTACGGGCGCAGACAAAGACAAAGTCGGCCTGTTTGAAGCAGCCAATGGCGGTACGCTTTTCTTAGATGAGATTGGCGATATGCCAATGCTACTGCAGGCAAAATTGCTGCGTGTGCTACAAGAACGTAAAGTTCGCCCAATCGGCACCAGCAAAGAGATTGACGTCGACGTTCGCGTTATCGCCGCAACCCACTGTAATCTTATGCAGCAAATCAAAGATGGTGGGTTCCGTGCTGACTTGTTCTATCGCTTGAACGTATTCCCGATTACGCTGCCTCCCTTGAGAGCACGCAAGTCGGACATTCTCCCTCTCGCAGAACACTTCGTGCAACACACCACCAACACGCTAGGTTTACCGCAAGCACCAGGGTTAAGTGCCAACGTCCGTAAACAGCTTCTTGCGTACCCATACCCAGGTAACGTGCGTGAGCTTAAAAACATCATCGAACGCTCAGTGCTACTGTCCGATTTTGAAACCATCACTCACATTGAGTTTGGTGAACAAATCCCAGAAGATACGCCAAGTGTTGAAGTAACAGCGGCGTCACCTGCCCCAGAACAACCTGCCTACGAGCCAGCACAAGCGGATTTAGAAGACGCTTCAATGGGCCTTAAGGACGTTGTCAGCCAATACGAGCGCACAGTGATCATCGATTGCTTAAATGCCTGCAATTGGCACACCAAGAAAGCAGCTGAGCAATTGGCACTTCCAATGAGCACACTCAACCATAAAATGAAGAAATACGATATTTCTGCAGCTGGTTAA